>JAQIDD010000121.1 GCA_027858215.1 Candidatus Delongbacteria bacterium
AATTTGCAATATGTTGGCAGCATTACCATAGATGAAAAACTGATGGAGGCTTCCAATATTATTGAAAACGAAAAAGTGCAGGTTGTTAATATTAACAATGGGGAACGTTTGGAAACCTATGCTATCAAGGGTGAGCGAGGTTCCGGGATAATTGCAATGAATGGCCCTGCGGCGCGAAAAGCTACGGTTGGTGATGTGGTGATAATTATTTCTTACGCACAGATGGATTTTGAAGAAGCAAAACAATTTAAGCCGGATTTTATTTTTCCGGATCCCGGAGGCAATACAGTTGATTAGGTATGGCTCATCTACAAAATATAAAACGTAAAATTTTGTCAGATGAACATTTTGATGCATGGCTGAAAAATGAGCGTCGTAACATTCCAAAACTTGTTTTTACGAATGGTTGTTTTGATATTATTCACAAGGGGCACATTGTATATTTGACACAATCTGCTGATTTGGGAACGCACTTTATGGTTGCCCTCAATACAGATCATTCAGTAAAACAAAACAAAGGAACATCACGACCACTGCAGGATCAATACTCACGAGCTCTTGTAGTAGCTGCTTTTGAATGTGTTGATTTTGTTGTTTTGTTTCATGAAAAAACACCGGCTAACCTGATTAAAAAAGTGGTTCCCGATGTGCTGGTTAAGGGAGGTGATTATAATGTCACAGATATTGCAGGGTATGATACGGTAACCAATGCCGGCGGGGAAGTTCGAACCATTGATTTTGTGCCTGGTTATTCTACTTCAGGCTTAATTGAAAAGTTTTAAAAAATATATATATATTTGTACATTATCAAAAAAACTGAATTATGTTGAGACATATTATTATCACTATTTTTGCCCTTGTAATGACAGTTTTATTGTTTTCTGGTTGTACAAAAGTTGAAGATAACCTGCAGGGGACATGGAAACTTGAAACCTTAACGGCAGAAGAAAACTATGAAGTAATTTGGCATTTTCGCAGTGATCAGTCACTAGTCAGGGTATGCAATCAATTCAATGATACCTCTGAAAATGCTACCCAGGTTGATACAGCGTATTATTCCATTGAAGATGAATTGACATTTAAGGCCATTAAGATAATTGAATCTCATAATACAGCCTGTCTCTATTATGTCAATGGTTTTTTTAAGGTGGAGAAAATTTCTGACAAACTGCTTGTGATCACACGTTATGAAATGATAGATGAAACCACAGGTGGCGCATACCTCAGACGCGAGTTTACCAGGGTGGATTAAACAGGTTATGGGAAAATCAAAAAAAGTGTATGTCTGTTCTGAATGTGGTTACGAATCTCCAAAGTGGGTAGGACAATGTCCTTCATGCCATAGCTGGAATAGTTTCAAAGAATTTACAGTACAAAAAGCTGGGAATGCTTCATTGCGGACAGGTAAAACAAATGAACCTGCGAAAGCGTACCCGGTCAATGAAATAAACGTTGCATCAACAGGCCGGCTTAATTTTTCATACGATGAGTTTAATCGTGTGCTGGGTGGAGGACTTGTACCTGGTACTGTAGCGCTTATGGCTGGTGAACCCGGTGTTGGGAAGTCAACCTTATTATTGCAATTATTGCTGCAAACACATCAATGCAAAACACTGTATTGTGCCGGTGAAGAAAGCCTGCAACAGGTAAAAATCCGGGCTCAGCGTGTTGGTTATAGCGAGGAGTCTTCAGATTGCTTGTTTACTGATGAAACGAATATAGATAAAGTGCTTGACCTTGCAGAACAACTGGAATCAAGCCTGATTGTTGTGGACTCAATTCAAACAGCATTTTGCCCTGATGTCGATTCTGTTGCGGGGAGCATTACTCAAATCAGGGAATCTGCTGCACGTATTATTCGTTTTTCTAAATCAAAACAAGTGTCATTTATCCTAATCGGGCATATTACAAAAACAGGGAACATCGCCGGTCCTATGGTTTTGGAACATATGGTAGATGTTGTCATGCAATTTGAAGGAGACCAGAATAATTATTACCGCATATTGCGATCACGAAAAAACCGCTTTGGAAGCACACAGGAAATTGGCGTATTTGAAATGAAGCGTGATGGCCTGAATGAAGTTAGCAATCCATCGGAAATGTTTGTGTCTGAACATCATGAACAGCTTAGTGGTGTGGCTTATGCTGCTACCATTGAAGGCATGCGTCCCATGTTGATTGAATTACAAGCCCTGGTTAGCAGTGCCGTGTATGGAAATCCACAACGTACTTCCACAGGTTTCGATATTCGCAGGCTTAACATGTTTTTAGCTGTGCTTGAAAAAAGAGCCGGTTTCCG
>JAQIDD010000239.1 GCA_027858215.1 Candidatus Delongbacteria bacterium
AAATGAGATTGAACAACTTTTTCTTCAGGGAAAAATCTTCAGGGCAGATGACCTGAAAGTCTTTTACCGGTTTATTAAAATTTCAAACAGCAATTGCCCCTGCAAGATATTGATCAGTATTCCTAAAAAACAGCAGCCACTGGCTGTACATCGCAACAAAATAAAACGGCTTATCAGGGAAGTATGGCGGAAAAACAACGCCGAACTAAAGCAAACACTCATTCAAAATAACAGCACACTGCACGTTGCTTTTATTTGTTTTGCATCTAAGATACCTACATATAAGGAAATAGAATCAAAAATTATAATAACTTTACATCATCTTAATAAACACATTGTCTAAAAATCAATGAATTATGAAGGAATTTTTCAAAAAACACCGCACAAAATTAATCAGTTTTTTCACCGCGTTGCTGATTGGTATTTCTGCCATAATGTTTTCAGGTCATACAAGTACAAATTTCGAACTTGTTAAAAATCTTGACATTTTCGCATCGCTTGTCAAAGAATTATCATTGTATTACGTTGATGATATTGATTACGGAAAAACCATCAAAAAGGGCATTGATGAAATGCTGGAATCCCTGGATCCGTACACCGTATATATTCCGGAATCCAAAATTGAAGACCTTACCTTTATGACTACGGGACAATACGGGGGCATCGGTGCAATAATCCGTAAAATAGATAAATACGTTATTATAGTACATCTATACAAAGATTTTCCGGCAGACAAAGCAGGACTTAAAGCCGGAGATGCGTTATTGGAGGTTAATGGTGTCAGCCTGAAAAACAAAAGTACTTCAGCAGTGAGTGAATTGCTTAAAGGGCAACCGGGAACAAAAGTTGATTTGAAAATAAAACGCGCTGTATCCGGGGAAACAGAAAAAGTAAGCCTGGATCGGGAAAAAGTTCAGGTGGACCCCTTGCCTTATTACGGAATGCTTAATGACAAAGTGGGTTATGTACGGTTAAGTAATTTTACACGCGAATCCGGTGCAAAAGTACAGGAGGCTGTAACTGAACTGAAAAAAGACAAACAGGCTGAAGCTCTTGTTCTTGATTTAAGAAACAACCCCGGCGGTTTATTGATTGAAGCGGTAAGGCTATGTAATCTTTTTGTTCCACAGGGGACAATGGTTGTCAGCACCAAAGGCAAAGTTGAACGATGGAACAAAGAATATAAAGCCAACATGAAGCCTTATGATACTGAATTACCCATTGTCGTACTTGTTAACAGTCATTCAGCCTCAGCTTCCGAAATTGTTGCCGGATGCATGCAGGATATTGACAGGGCCGTTGTTGTAGGAAAACGTACGTTTGGAAAAGGCCTGGTACAAACAACACGGGAGCTCAGCTATAACACAAAACTAAAAGTTACCACAGCCAAATATTACATTCCAAGCGGGCGCTGTATTCAGGCACTGGATTATGCACACCGCAATGAAGATGGCAGTGTAGGCAAAATACCCGACACCCTTATTTCTGAATTTGAAACCCAAAACGGTAGAACCGTATATGATGGCGGCGGAATTATGCCAGATGTTGAAACGGATGAGCATAAACTAAGCAAAATCAGTTCATATTTATTGCATGACCACATGATCTTTGATTTTGCAAGCCTGTATTGTTATAAGCAGGAGGACATTGGGGATCCGGCTGAGTTTTCAGTTGATGACAACATGTACCAGGAATTCGTTGTTTTTTTGAATGAAAAATCTTTCGATTATGAAACCCGCAGTGAGGAACATCTGGATGCACTTATTGAAATTGCTAAAAAAGAAAAATATTACCAGGTGGCTGAAAATGAATTCGACGAGCTTGCCGCAAAAATAGCTCATGACCGGGATAAAGACCTTCGTTTGTTCAAAGATGAGATTAAGGAATTGCTTGCCGAAGAAATCGTCGGAAGGTATTATTACCGCAAAGGAAAAATCAAATACGGGTTACAAACAGACCAGGAAGTAGAAAAAGCACTGGAAATACTGAGCAACCCGGAGAAAATGGAAAATATTTTGACACCCTAAGGGACAAAGAGATTTTACCGGCTTTCGTGGCCCGCTTAGTTAAGGGGACTTCTATTAATTCTTTTCTTTCAAGAAACAAATTTTGTGCAAACGAGGGCAGAGCCTGCAGGAACACACGGCCGTGTGTTCCTGCCTGGCTATGCCGAATGCAGCCAAAATTATTAAAATTTTTTTGCATTATCCCGATAGTGCTTCAAAAATTTGCATTGTCTATGAAAAACGCTGAAAATCTTGATGCGAAAGAATTATTAGAAGACCCCTTAAAACGATAAACATTGATTTTAGATTAGTGCAATCTGAAATCAAAACGACCCTGAAGGTCGGTGTGAGAAATTCTGCGTGAGGGCGCAGGCCGGCAGCTTGTGTACCATCATTCGCATGGTGCTGCACTGCAGACATAGCGACCAGCCGGAAGCTCATGGCTGCAGTAAAACAGCACCCGGATGATGGCACACAACTACAGGCCGGAGACCGACCCAAAGGCGGAGTGTTTAACGGAGCCGAAGCGGGCACGCCCAAATTTTCATTAAATCCAAACCAAATCACTACCTTTGCAGAAGTTTAAAGGTTTTATGGACAAATTCAAACTGCAGTCTGATTACAAACCGACGGGCGATCAGCCTCAGGCTATCAAAGAAATAACCGAAGGTGTAGAACAGGGCCGGGAACACCAAACCTTACTTGGCGTTACCGGATCGGGGAAAACCTTTACCATGGCCAACGTGATCCAAAGCGTCAACCGGCCTGTACTGGTAATGAGCCACAATAAAACCCTGGCAGCGCAGCTTTATGGCGAATTTAAACAGTTTTTTCCGGACAACCGGGTAGAATATTTTGTCTCCTATTATGATTACTACCAGCCGGAAGCTTATTTACCTGTTACAGACACTTACATTGAAAAAGATTTGTCCATCAACGATGAAATTGAGAAACTGCGACTTTCTACCACCTCTGCCCTGCTTTCCGGACGTCGGGATGTCATTGTTGTCAGCTCGGTTTCCTGCATTTATGGGATTGGAAATCCCGAGGATTTTCATGCCAACACCATCAACATAAAAACCGGGGAACAAGTTGGCAGGGATACATTCTTGCGTATGCTGGTTGACAGTCTGTATTTTCGCTCGGATGCGGAATTTGACCGTGGCAGTTTTCGTGTGCATGGCGATACCGTTGATGTTTTCCTTGCTTATCATGACATTGCTATTCGTGTGGTATTCTGGGATGAGGAAGTTGAAGAAATCTTTTCTGTGGATCCGTACAACAACAGGGAAATTGAACCCCTGGAACAAGCTGTTATTTACCCTGCCAATATATTTGTAACCACAAAGTACCGCATTCAACAAGCCATCAAACAAATTGAAGATGATCTGAAAAAACAAATTGATTTTTTCAAATCACAAGGAAAACACCTTGAGGCTAACCGGATAGAGGAACGCGTGACGTTTGACCTGGAAATGATACGTGAGCTCGGGCATTGTCCCGGCATTGAAAACTATTCCCGTTATTTTGACGGCCGCAAACCCGGATCCAGGCCATTCTGCCTTCTGGATTATTTTCCGGATGATTTCATCACCATCGTAGATGAAAGCCATGTGACGCTACCACAAATCCGGGCAATGTACGGTGGAGACAGGTCAAGAAAAAAGAACCTTGTTGAATACGGATTCCGTTTGCCGGCAGCCCTGGACAACCGCCCTTTGAAATTTGAAGAATTTGAAAAACTGGTGCATCAGACAATGTATATATCCGCTACCCCGGCAGAATTTGAACTTCAACGCAGCGGAGGTGTCATCACAGAACAGGTCATCAGGCCGACAGGGATACTGGATCCGCCTGTGGAAGACAGGCCAACCACAAATCAAAATGATGATCTGCTGGAGGAAATAAAAAAAAGAACAGAAAAAAAAACCAGGGTCTTGGTTACGACACTTACCAAACGTATGGCAGAAGAGCTCACAAAATACCTGGCAAAAATCAAAATAAAAGTCCGCTACATCCACTCCGATGTTGAAACCCTGGAACGAATTGAAATACTGGAGCAATTGCGCTCAGGGAAAATAGATGTCCTTGTTGGTGTTAACCTGCTCAGGGAAGGGCTTGATCTGCCAGAGGTCAGTTTAGTGGCAATTCTCAATGCTGATAAGGAAGGATTTCTGCGTTCTGAACGGAGCCTCACACAAACAGCAGGACGTGCAGCAAGAAACCTGGAAGGGCTGGTTATTATGTATGCCGACAAAATTACGGGTTCCATGCAGCGAACCATTGACGAGACAAACCGCCGTCGTGCCAAGCAAATGGCATACAACAAAAAACACAATATTACCCCCAGAGCAATCCGTCGTGAACGCTATTCATTCTCAGGCGAAAAAATGCCCGAACCAAAAGCGTATCCTGAAACGGAAGACCAGATCAACATTGCAGCCGATCCCGTGGTTCAGTATATGGACAAAAAAGCGCTGGTTAAAAACATGGAAAAATCAAGAAAAGAAATGGAAGCCGCTGCCAGA
>JAQIDD010000160.1 GCA_027858215.1 Candidatus Delongbacteria bacterium
GAGAATAAAGCTTTAAGCGGACTTCTGTTAATCAACAGCGATTGCTCTGAAAATCGCAACATTGGTTGGGGTTTTAATTTTGATGATTACCATTCCGGTATGATCTCCAGGTATATAACCAGCAATGTTTTGTGTTTTATTCAGATCAACAGTAGAACTTACAAGCATTCTGCCACAAACATCATAAATAGATAGCACAACTTCTGAATGAATATCAGACTGCAAAATCAATCGATCTTTGAAGCTTGTGGGATACACATTGAAATTTGCATTATGATTCTGACTGACAGTTGTCAAAGACGTGATGTTGATATTATCTATATACAGGGCATTGCCACCTTTGCTTTCAGCTTCGAATTTCAGGCGAACAGAGCCGGCATCACCAAACCAACTCTCATATATTTCAAAACTTTCGGTATGCCATTCATCTATAGTAGGTGTAAACGTTCCTGATGGGTAGTAGTCATCCGTGGTAGCCAAAGTATTCCCGCTTTTGTAGTATCTGATCAACCAATTTTCACCACAATCGTTAGACACAAAAACTTTGAGGATATCAATGCTATTTTCATCAGATTGAGCATAAGCCACATCAAAATTCACCTGCAAAGGGAAGTCTGTGGAATCGCACTTTGCGGCAGGAATTACAAATGCATTTTTCACGTTTTCAACTTCATTCTTCAGGTCAATAGACATGGAATATCCCCCTTCATAAGCCACTTCAGAGGTTCTGCTGAAACCATTTACACCTGGGGTAATAAAATAATAATCATCGGCAGGGTTTTGTCCATCTGGAAACTCGGTTGATTCAAAACCATCAACCACCGGCAGTGAATTTCCTGCTGAAGAGGGATACACCCGAATAAGTCCAGTTTTTGTGGATATATCATTTCCGGCCGGATTGACCACTTCCAGCTCAACATCATAATAGCCAGCAGATTGATATACTACCTGCGGATGTCGTTCATGAGATACAGCAGGCGTTCCACCTTCAAACGTCCAGTTATAACTGGTAATGCTATCGGTACCAAAGGTCATATCCGTAAATTGTACAGAAAGCCCTTCACAACCATGGGAAACATCATAAGAAAATTCTGCATTTCCCAGACAAATTGCTGCTTCATCAGGGTTTAGAGTACCTGTGGCTATAAGATTAGCTTCGGTTGACAAATTATCCCTGTCTGAAACAGAGCTGTTCAACACAGTACGCATCATTTCTCCTTGCTCATGTGTAAACATCCGGGAACAAAAAGAATATTCCATGTAATTCTGCACGTTATCCAGGCTTCCGCAGGTAACGGCATACAAATTACAACTTGCATGACCGATGGTATTGGGGGTGTCTGCAATGCCATCATCCATATCACAATTGGAAGCTACTTCAGGATCATTGGTACTTCCCCAGGGATGTGCCAGATTCAGCCAATGACCCACTTCGTGTGTGAGGGTATGTTTGTCCTGGCCTGTGCCAACAGAGCCGATATAAGTATGCATAATAACGATTCCATCCCTGCCATCTTGCACAGTTCCGGGATAATATGAATATCCGGCTACACCACCACCAATGCTTCGAACAACCCAAATATTCAAATAGCTTGCACGTGGCCACCCCGGCGCAACATCTTTTACTTGTTCTCCACCATTTAATGTCAGGGGCGATACGGTTCGTGTAACCCCATTTGTGCAATTTCCTGATGGATCCAAAGCAGCAAGTCTGAATTCAACCCTGGCATCCGTTGCCAGGCTTTTAAATTCATCAATGATAAAACTTGTATCCGGATTCATTTTACGGTAATCCTCATTTAAAATACGGACAGCATCAGCCACTTGATCATACGAAATGTTTTCACTTCCATAATTGTGTACCACATGAAACACCACCGGTATTATGTAAATATCGTTTTTATCTTGTGCCGTTTCTGTGTAGTGATCAATAAATTCTTGTAGTGCCGCCCTTCGTGCCCGTGCTTCAGGATTATTTTCCAACTCAATACGGTTCATCTCCGGTGTACTACAACGGAAACCATTCTGTGCAAACACATTAGCGCTTAACAAACAAGTTATAATAAAAATACAAATTTTATATTTCATGGCATTATTTTAAAAATAAAAATAAAAAAAATCTGCTTATAACAAGAAAAAACTTTTTCATCCGGGAATGATGTAAGCACAGCAGGTAATTCATAAATAATTATTTATACTAAAAAAGCAAAACCAAATGGTTTCGCTTTTTATAATAAAAGATGTTTTCAAATATTAATCTCGTTTTCCGGGTTTACGATAAGGTTTATCATCCCGCCGCTTATCGCGTGGACCACCTCTACGGTTTTCCTGAGGTTTTTTCTCAACGTATCCTTCCGGTTTTTCAAGCAGGGCTTTTCGGCTGAGCTTAATTTTTCCGGACCGGTCATCAACACCAATCACTTTCACTTTGATATTATCGCCTTCACTCAACACGTCTTCAACGGATTTGACATGTTTCCAGTCGAGCTCAGAAATGTGCAGCAGTCCATCTTTTCCGGGCAATATTTCTACAAAAGCCCCATACGAAGCCAAGGTTTTGACAGTTCCTTCATAGACTTCTCCCACTTCAGGAACCGCAATAATTGCTTTTATCCGGTCAAGCGCTTTGTCAATCTTTTCTTTGTTGTCAGCAAATACTTCTACTCTGCCTTGATTATCTTCTTCCTCAATAGTAATAACGCTATCGGTATCAAGCTGTATTTCCTGGATGATTTTTCCACCCGGGCCTATCACGGAACCAATCATATCCTTTGGGATATTGATGGAAACGATATGTGGTGCATGTTCTTTGTATTCTTCCCGGGGCGCAGAGATTGTTTCCTCAATTTTATCGAGTATGTGTAATCTTCCCTGTTTCGCCTGTTCGAGCGCTTTTGCAAGCACTTCATAAGAAAGGCCTTCTACTTTGATATCCATTTGGGTTGCCGTGATTCCGTCACGTGTACCAGTAACTTTGAAATCCATATCACCCAGATGATCTTCGTCACCAAGAATATCACTAAGAATAGCGAATTTTCCTGATTTTTCATCAGAAATCATGCCCATGGCAATTCCTGACACGGGTTTTGATATATTCACACCGGCATCCATAAGGGAAAGCGTTCCGGCACAAACAGTAGCCATTGAAGATGAACCGTTTGACTCCAGGATATCGGAAACAATCCTGAGGGTATAGGGAAAATCAGCATTTTTTTCAGGAATAACAGGAAGCAGCGCTCTATAAGCAAGATTCCCATGTCCAATTTCACGGCGGGATGTGAACCTCCTGGGACG
>JAQIDD010000247.1 GCA_027858215.1 Candidatus Delongbacteria bacterium
TGATGTATTTCTTTTCAAGTTCCAGTTGAACTTCACGGATTTCCGGCTGGATAACATTATAACGTGTATAAGCAAAATTGGATACCAGGTTGAATACCCAGAATGCAGCATCCCACTCATATTCCATCATACTGCCGTTGCCAACGGCATAAGCATCTGGTACTTTTGTGCTGCCGCAAATAATCGGCACATACACGGTAGTGGCAGCATCATCCACCGAAAACCAGTTGACACCACCCACAGGATCCGGCATCCAGCTTTTGAGCTGAGCCACAAAAGAAAATCCCGTTTGCTGAGTAGCAGTGGCCCGTTCGTTCACGTAAGTTTTTCCGTCAACTTCCCATGTAAGCGGACGCCAGCGATAAGGATTACCGAAAGGCCCTGCACCAATATCATCACGCATATCGAGCTCTGTGCCTTCGAGGTGATTCCGCATGTTATCCATTACCGTATGTACATCAATTTTTTCATCCGGTTTAATCCAAAGCGGCATCCGATTGGAAGCATAGCCGTGTTTTCCGTGTTCAATGTTTCCTTTTGCATATTCCCAGTATTCATCCATGCCTGATGCTATATCATCAAAAAATGCCCATACCCGGATTTCGCAAAAACGCGCGCCACCAAAATTAACAGGGGCATACGTGTCTGAAAAACTGAAATCTTCATCTTCACCATCAAAATATCCCTGTTCACGAGCAAAACTCACGACATCCTTTGAATGAAAAGTAGTTTGTTCTTTGTCAAACCAATTGTTCTTTTTTACTTTGGGAAAGGTAGTGATCCTGGCCTGGTTGGCATGTGCACAGACATAACCATCGGGGACCATACGTGCTACCCATGCAGCACCTGTGTTTCCGGGGCCTTTGGCTATCATTTCCAAAATCCAGACTTCATTGGGATCGGCAATGGAAAAAGATTCGCCATGACTGCAAAACCCGTATTTATCCACAATGCCGGTCATGATTTTGATGGCTTCACGGGCAGTTTTGGCTCGTTGTAAAGTGATATACATCAAACTACCATAATCCATGGTAGCTGTTGTGTCAACCAACTCGCTTCTTCCACCGTAAGTGGTTTCTCCTATTGCAACCTGATGCTCGTTGACATTGCCTATTACACTGTATGTGTGTTCTACCTGCGGAATTTCGCCCAGGTATTTGCCTGTATCCCATTCATAGACTTTCATCATGCTGCCTTTGGGATAATCCTTGGCAGGACGGAAATACAATTCCCCATACAGCACATGGCTGTCTGCAGCATAGCTGATCATGGTTGAACCATCTTTTGAGGCTCCTTTGGTAACCAGAAAATTAGTACACGCATCGCCACTTCCTGTTCCGCTTAATAAAAAGCCGGCGGTCAAAATCAAACTAAAAAACAATCTTTTCATAATTTTATCTTTTTATAATTTGTTGCAAAATATAAAAAATATCCTTTCAGACATCACCAGCAAATATTAATCTGTGAATTATAATCTTAAGTTTTTATTAATGATCTGAATAAAAATCTACTGGTGCAAAGCTCCAGTACCTAAAAACAAAAATATGACGTTCTAATTTACATATCGGTTGATTTGTGGTTTGTAATTTTGAATTTATCCGTCTTCGCTACCGCTCCGCCAACCGCATGCCGTATGGCAGGGACAAGTATTTGAACTTGGGATTTGGAGATTAGAATTTATTTTGAATTTTAGTTTTTGAACTTTGAACTTTATTCAGTGATTCATAAACACACAATTTTTTAAATTTATTAACCATTTATAAAATAGAGCCAATGATATTAATAATTCCACCTGTTTCAACCTGAAAAATGGTGGTTCAGAACCATGAGTTCACTTCTTTGTTCATACCTAATCTTTTACACAACGGACGCTAAGGCCACTTGTCTTTGCATAACTTCCCATAGTTGAACATGTATTTGTGAAATACAAACTACGAAAATATGCATTCGCTGGGAATAAGGTGCTCACATCGGTAGTCCACCAATACGCATATTCAGATAATCCTGTGGAAGATGAAACTGAAGTTTCTCTACCACCGGGCAGAGCATTAAAACCACTGGTCCCAAAACTGGCATGACCTTCAAGTTCATCATCAGACCACAATGAAGCATCTCCGGCTAATGCACTTCCTACATCATCTCCCCTGCATCCTTCATTATTCCAATCAGAATAATCATAATCGTAAGTAGCATCCACTTCGCCTTCGAGTTCCTGCCATTCATCATCACTAGGAATATGCCAGCCATCCGGGCAAATTCCCTGTACTCCGCTTGGGTTTGCAGAACTTGATGATTCCCCACACATCATATCATCCCATGTGTACAGACCACCATAAGTATCGCAGTTGGAAGTGTTATTATCATAGCAAGATCTTGTTATAGAGCAAGATTGATCAGTATTTCCGTCTGTTACATTAAGGTTTTCAACAAGCCAGCATTGGTTGCCGATACCAATAATTTCATAAGTATGACCATCGTATGTTGGTGGTGTAACTCCAGCGCATGGTTCTGGACAAGCCGTGGTGGTTTCAGTAAGCTCAAATGATGAAGATCCGCCGCAATCATTATATGCCCACACATAGAGTGTGTAAGCGGTTTCACAATCAAGACCGGTTTGTGTGTAAGAGGTACTTGTGCCATTGTCAGTAGCTCCCGAATAATTATTAGAGTCATTGTATTTATACCCTGTTGCACCTGAAACAGTATTCCAGTTCCATTCTATTGTGTCATTGCCAGGGACGTGAGGGCCGTCTGTGGGGACAGATGGTACTGTGTTATTTATATCAAACAGATAATCATTATCTGTTGTTGGGGTGTCCATAATATCTTCAAAATCTCCTTCAACATACCCTGTGAATTTCAATGCGTCATCTATATCATAAACAAAATCTGATTTTCCGGATTTTAAAATTGATTTCTTTTCAGGCATAATGCCGTTGTATGTAATCCTGGCGGCCGAATTATCATCGGCGCCTACACAAATCATCATTTTTTTTTGCACATATTTTGTTGAATTTACCGTCAATATATAATTGTTGCTGTTCCCTGCATTTAACGTGAAATTATGCATCCCCCTTTCCAGGTTGTTTTCATAAGTTGTAATTTGTCTGCCCGTCACATCATAAACGTTGATGGTAAAATCATCCCGTCCGGGAACAAACATATCAATCTTTGTTTTTGATGAAAATGGATTGGGGTAATTCTGTGATACCAGAAAATTATTTTCCATGGCAGTTTGTATCTCAATACTGGTATAGATACTTAATACCGTATCGGGATAATACAAAACCGTGTCCCCACCTTGTGTCAGGTTTTCAACCAAGACACTGTCCAAAGGGGCATACTCACATGTTTGGTTTGCTGTGAATGTGAATGAAATTTCCTGGGCATTGAGTGTAAAAACACATGCCAACAAGGATAAAGCAAGTAATGGTGATTTTTTCATAGTGTTAGTTTTTCTGGGTTCTATTCCGAAAAAAAAGGTTTGTATTTATTTGTACTTCAATTTTATATCATAAACACTTAATTATCAAAATAATTTCCATTTTAATAAGCATTAAAACTCACAATATCCTCAAGTTCTTTTCTTATTTTTTTTCTGTGCTTTCCTTTTGGATAACCGATAGTGATAATCAGCATGGCTCTTTTTTTGTCCGGAATATGCAACAATTCCTTTGCTTTGTTCTCATTGAACCATCCTATCATACATGTACCAAGTCCTTCATCAGCCGCCTGCAAACAAAAATGCTCAGCAGCAATACCCACGTCCATAAGCACGAATTTTTTATCCCGCACCAATTCTCCGAGCTTGGATGTAAAATTGGGTTTCTCCAATACCAGTACCACATGAACAGGAGCCTGTTTTGTAAAATGATTGATTGGTAATAAGCGGTTGCTAGTGGTATCTGCTATTTTATTTTTCAAATCCACATCATCCACAACAATGAATTTCCAGGGTTGAGCATTGCATGCGGATGGAGCTAATCGTGCTGCTTCAAGGCAACGCATCAGTTTCTCCTTCTCTACAGGTTTATCTGTGTATTGGCGTTGCGATTGCCTCTGTTTTACAAGGTTTAAAAAATTACCATTATTGCTCATATTGCTTCATTTTGCCTGCAATATAATGACTACTTTTTATCCACCAAAATATTTCTTATTTTGAATCACTTTAAGTGTTGTGCAGGTACTGTTGCTGCTGAAGAACAGTATCCCCGAATATATACCAAGGGTTAACCAAAAGTGTTTTTAGTAAGCTTTAATATTTCGCAATTTGCGATTCGCAAATTGCGAAATATTGATGGATTTACAGTTTATTGTTATTTTTACTTATAAGCCTTTTGAATTTTCCCGTCAAGCTCAGAAAATCGTTGGCGTCTTCGGACGTGATATTGCCATAGAATGCTGCCATTGTAAAAACCGGCGTTGTGCAGGTTGCTTTTAAAAGCCTGCATTTGCCTGCGTTTCTCCATGGTCTGTTTGTGGGTTTTCCGGATATTTTTCCATGCTTTAAAAACAGCCCCTGCATCTTTAACCCGCCCTGAAAACATGAAACTGACGGCAGCCAGGATATCCAGCCAGAACCGGGCAAACATTACTTGTTTATAGCGTTTTGGGGGCAGGTTTTTTTGCAACATCCACAGGTTGTTTCTGAAATTCAAAAATGTTTTTCGCGGTTCATTTTTGGGCAATGTTCCCCCTCCCACGTGGTAAACTACGGATTGCGGTACACACACTACCCTTTTTCCGCCGTTTTTTATACGCCAGCACAAATCAATTTCTTCCATGTGGGCAAAAAAGTCCTCATCCAGGCCATCGTGTGCATTCCACAAATCACGCCGGAAAAACAAGGCTGCCCCGGCACCCCATAACACATCGTGAATTGCATCGTATTGCCCACGGTCTTTTTCAACATGTTCAAAAATGCGGCCCCGGCAAAACGGATAACCGTATTTATCAATATATCCCCCGGCAGCACTGGCATATTCAAAATAGGCGGGGTTTTTCTGGTCTAAAAGCTTGGCACATACAACGCCTACATCATCATTGTTTTCCAAGTAATCCAGGGCAGGTTCAATCCACGGGTGTTTGATTTCCACATCGGAATTAAGCAGACAAATATATTCATGTTTCAATTGCTGAAACACACGGTTATACCCTCCTGCAAAACCGTGATTTTTTGTAAATTCCAGGATGCTAACTTTTTCTCCGAAATGCTTGTTCACCCAGTCAACCGAATCGTCATCAGAAGCGTTGTCAGCCACCACAATATTCACTCCCTGCACTTTTGAATGTTCCACCACCCCAGGTAAAAAATTTTCCAGGAAATGCTGTCCGTTCCAATTCAGTATGACTACTGCCAGCTTGTTTTTCATAAATCACAAAAGGTCTGAAGCAAGTTCTGCCAAAGGTGAACGCTCTCCCTTAACAAGATTAATATGAGCAAACACGTTTTGCCCGCGCATTTTTTCAGCCAAATATGACAACCCGTTTGATTTGAGGTCAAGATACGGAGAATCAATCTGCTGAATATCTCCCGTAAATATTATTTTCGTTCCCTCACCTGCCCTGGTGATGATGGTTTTTACTTCATGGGGGGTCAGATTTTGTGCTTCATCCACAATGAAAAACACACGTGACAAGCTGCGTCCTCTGATGTAAGCCAATGGCTCAATTACGAGCTTATCGCTTTTGAGCATATCGTCAATGCGTTGAAAATCCTGGCTTGTGGGGCTGAAATTATGCTTTATTACGGACAGGTTGTCAAACAAGGGAGCCATGTACGGGCCAATTTTCTCCTGCGCATCACCCGGCAGGTATCCCAAATCACGGTTTGATAACGGAACAATGGGCCTGGCAAGGTATATTTGCTGATAATCCCGACGCTGGGCCAATGCTGCTGCGAGTGAAAGCAATGTTTTTCCGGTGCCTGCCTTTCCGGTGAGCGCCACCAACTGTATTTCAGGCCTCATCAGGGCATCCATCGAAAAAGCCTGTTCTGCATTGCGGGGTTCGATGCCATAAGCATGTCGTTTTTCTACCCGTTCAATGACATTTTTATCCACATCGTAATGAGCCAATGCCGATTGAGAACCATTTTTCATGACGAAATACTGATGGGGATAAAACGTATCATCAAAGCCAAAATCATCAAACGGCACCCCTTCGGGTTCATCATACAGGCGTCCAATCAATTCAGGTGGTGTTTTGCTCCGGATGAGAGCAGCAGACTGAATCAAATCAATATCAGTCACTTTATCGTTTTGGTAATCCTGTGCTTTCAAACCGAGTGACTTGGCTTTCATTCTCAAATTAATGTCCTTGGTTACCAATATCACCTGGTGGGTTTTTTTCTTTTCTTTAAGGTATTCTGCAATGGCCAGGATACGATGATCTGGCACATGTTCAGGAAAACTGTTGATCAGATTTGAGGAAAAAGGCTTGCCCGTTTCAATATAAAGTTTACCAAGGCCATCTCCCAATTCAATCCCCCCTGTGGTTTCTTTATCTCCACTCAAATTATCAAGGACACGTGTAAATTCACGGGCATGAAAATTAATCAGGTCATTGCCTTTTTTGAAATGGTCTAATTCTTCAAGCACCACAATGGGCAACACAATATCATTTTCCTGAAATTTAAAAATGGAATTAAAATCATGCAGTAATACATTGGTATCCAGTACGAAAATCTTTTTTTTCTTTGGGCTCATAATCAAAGATATAACTATACTTTACAAACAAATAAACGATTAATTAATGCATCAAAGATAATGATAAATACCACCCTGAAAATAAGTTTTTCCTAAAGTAATGAACAGAATAATCCACAATTTTCCAGGCGAAAAAACCAGGACGTATATATTGTTTCTCGTCATATTAATTATTACATTTACATAAAAATTGCATTATGAAACATATCCCATTTGATGTCCTGGAAGATTTTATGCGGAAGTGCCTGATGAAAAAAGGGGTGCCGGAAGCAGATGCTGCCATTGTTGCAGATGGATTGATAACAGCAGATAAATTGGGGATTGATTCGCATGGCATCAACCGGTTGAAACCAATATATCTGGACAGAATAGATGATGGGATATTGAACCCTGAAACTAATATTGAGGTTGTAAAAGAATTTGGAGCTACTGCAGTGCTTGACGGCAATAATGGAATGGGTCATGTCATCAGTAAAAAAGCTATGGAGATGGCAATAGACAAAGCCAAACACCACGGGCTTGGTATGGTGTCCGTACGGAATTCATCCCATTATGGCATAGCCGGATATTACGGCCTTATGGCAGAAAAAGAAAATATGATAGGCGTAACGGGAACCAATGCCAGACCCTCAATAGCGCCAACATTCGGCATTGAAAACATGCTTGGTACCAATCCGCTGACATTTGTGATGCCGAGCGATGAAGATTTCCCTTTTTTCCTGGATTGTGCTACCTCTGTATCGCAGCGCGGTAAATTTGAATATTATGAAAAACACGGCAAACAATTGCCTGAAGGATGGGTCATCAACCGGAAAGGAAAATTCATCACCAACCCCAAAGACGCACTGGATGCCCTGGTGAAAAAAGAAGCGGCACTCACACCTCTTGGTGGTCCGGGTGAAGATGGCGGCGGTTATAAGGGTTATGGATACGCTACTGTGGTTGAAATTTTATCAGCAGCACTGCAGGGAGGCCAGTTTCTGCATACCTTGTCAGGGTTCAGGAATGGGGAAAAAGTTCCTTATAGGCTGGGCCACTTTTTCATTGCCATCAATGTTGAAGCTTTTACAACAATAAAATCATTCAAACGCATTACAGGAGACATCCTTCGCTCGTTGCGTAATTCAAAGAAAATGCCTGGCAAAAAACAAATTTATACTGCGGGCGAAAAAGAACACTTGAATTACCTCGAACGTACTGTGCATGGTGTCCCCATTCCTCCTGCCCTGCTTGAAGAAATGCGTCAGTTGGAGGCTGAATTTGAGCTTAAGGAGTTTGATAAATATTTCAAGTGATGAAAGAACAACAGGGACAATTTCCATCAGCCACCGGACAACACGTATTTTACCGTGTGTGGGAACCCGAAACAAAACCAAAGGCAGTGTTACAGATTATCCATGGTATGGCTGAACATTCCGCTCGCTATACAGAATTTGCAACATATATGTGTGGCCAGGGTTTTGTGGTTGCAGCTAACGATCACCCCGGTCATGGTGTCACAGGTGAAAAAGCGGGGAAGGTGGGTTTTTTTGATGAAAAACAAGGCTGGAACAATGTTGTGCGTGACATTATTTATTTTAACACCCAATTACATACACGCTATCATATTCCGGTTATCATATTGGGACACAGCATGGGCAGTTTTTTAGCCCGACACCTGATGATAATAAAACCTGATATAGCTGACCGCTGGATACTGTCTGGAACAGGATATTATAATCTGCTAATGCGGGTTGGCGGTTTTATGTTAGCAAATTTGAGTTTATATTTTAAAGCCCCACAGGATAAAGCCGGGCTCCTGCATGCCCTGAGTTTTGGTGCTTACAACAAGAAATTTTCAGATGAAGAGTCAAAAAATGCATGGCTCTGTTCGGATGAAAATGTACTAAAAGCCTACAACAAGGATAATCTATGCGGATTTGTTGCAAGTAGCGGTTTTTACCGGGACTTGCTGTATGGGATTAATATCATTCACAAAAAGAAAAACCTGAAAAAAATGCGGACTGACCTTAAGGTATTTTTAATTTCAGGACAGGATGACCCCATTGGGAATTTTGGCAAAGGCGTGAAAAAAGTAAAAGCCTTGTTTGAAAAATATGGATTAAAACCGGAAATAATGCTTTATCCCAACATGCGCCACGAGGTGCTGAATGAGAAGGGGAAAAGTATGGTTTGTAAAGATGTGCTGGATTTTTGTTCCCGGGCAATAAACAATTAATTTTATTTACCTGCTAACCAGCCGGTGCTCCAGGCAATTTGCAGGTTATACCCTCCGGTTTCGGCATCGAGGTTGAGGATTTCGCCGGCAAAGTATAAGCCTTTGAGTTTTTTTGATTCCAGCGTTTTGGGATTTACTTCATCGGTATTGACACCTCCGGCTGTTATGACAGCCTCTTCCCATGGCCCGGTTCCGGTAACCTTAAAACGAAAAATTTTCATGAGTTTGCGGATGGCCTGCCGTTCGGAGCCGGAAACCTGGTGGGCGGGTTTTTCGGGGTTAATATCAAGGATATCAAAAAACACAGGTATCATTTGTGATGGTAGCCATGATTTAAACAGATTTTTGAGGTTTTTCTTGCCGTGTTCATTCAAATCCCGCTGTAATCGCTGGTCTAGTTTAGTGTTATCTAAGGCGGGCTTCATATCCAGGGAAATCTCACAATTTCCTCCCTTATCCAGGGCAATGGCTGCAAAACGACTCAGGCTTAACACAACAGGACCATCCAGGCCTCTGTCAGTGAAGTACAGTTCCCCAAATTCTTCACCAACTGGCTTTCCATCCACTCGCAAAACAGCCATTACGTTTTTCAGCTTCAGGCCT
>JAQIDD010000255.1 GCA_027858215.1 Candidatus Delongbacteria bacterium
GGGCTAAGTTAACTAAAGTGAGCTGCATTATTGCTATTTCCCGGCTTTGATTGCTGTGTTTTGCCTGTAGATTCAGGATTTGGGTAATACAAATACGGTTCGCATGAAAATGCAAAAAAACTAGCGGATAAAATCATAAGCAAGCGGCAATTAGCAGCGATGGCAGATGCCTGGCAGGCGACCGGATACGTGGAATCTCTTTTCTGATGTGCATGCGTCCCTTTTTGCAAGATGGACATAAGCCAGGATCAAAATTAGTCAACCGATTGATGCGCTCTGCGCTGGTTTCTCCGGTAGTATCCCAAAAAGTGTGTTGTGTTTTTCTTCTAAGATCAAAGTTAATCAATTTTGTTTACTTTATTACTTTCAGTTAATGATTGAATGATTCTTTGTTTCATTTGAACCTGAGTGTGAATACAGGAGGGGGGTACTACAATATCCCATTCCCGGGGAACATAAACAGCCAAAGTTTCGGTGCTTTTACATCAAAATTTCAATGACCTGAGCAAGCCATGTTGTTTGTAATCTTCCTACTCCTGACTTCCGTCTTCGGACAGATAGGATATTTGAAATTTTGTGTTTTAATAAACCATTACCTTACCAGCAATTTATGCGTTTTAATGTCATCGGGATGTTCCCATACCCGGATGTAATATATGCCGGCGGGGATTTGATTTAAGTTGACCGTGTTTTCTCCCCTGGTAAGTGTTTGTTTTTTCACCTGTTTGCCGAGTGCATTCATCAGGCAAAAATTCGCATCATAACCGGTTTGTATTGTGATCTTGTCTTTGGCAGGATTGGGATAGAAGCTGATGTTTTGATCGAATTGCTTGCCTGGATTATCACTGAATACCCATCCTTGTACTTGAATGTCATCCACAGCCACGGCTTCACCGCCACCCAGGGTAAATGAAAGGTCAACGCTGGGTTCATTAAGCATGCTTGCGGGCAATACTGTGTCATACATTGTCCAGCTATCCTGTACAGTCATGCCTGCATCAATGACAATGGAATCTGTGCCATTGTGGAATTTTACCTTCAGGATAACACCACCCCAGTTCAGTGTGGATGTTTTGTAATAATGGAAAGAAAAACGCAATGAATCCATGTCTGTAAAATCCAGTGGAGAGGCCGTTTTAATGGTTGCATCATAAAAACCGCCACATGGATATTCGGGGTTAACACCTGCATAATAACCACTGTTTTCTGCTACATTCATATCCACATTTGTTGAGTTATAATCCGACGCATTCCCGCGTGTAGCGTATCCACACGGAGGCTCACCTTCGCCAAGGGCTGAGTCATCATTATTGATGATGCTTGTTACCGGTGAGGTTTCAAAATCTTCAGAAAAAATAAGCGTTTGGGCACTTAGCCCTGTATAGCAAATACTTGCTATGATGAGCAACATAAATTTGGCTGTTTTTTTCATAGTCTGTTTAGTTTTTGGGTTCCACTTTATATCTCTACGTAATCAGGAGCAAAAAGGTTGCCAATCTGATACAGGAATTTTGGTTTTCACTCAAATTGCAGCAGAACCTGATTTTTAAATTTTTTGTGTAAAGAGTAGGTTTTATGTTTAATTTAGTAGCCTGTTTTGAATGAACATTTTTTGATCTGGAATCATAATTAATTTAATGACTATGAGAAATATAAAATTACCAGAAATCAGTGAGATACCCCATGATGTGTTTCCGAAAAAAGTACTACAGAGACAATGGTTAGTAGATGGAAAATTAAAAACATGGGAAGGCCAGGTTCAGGAAGTGTATTCACCTGTACAGTGTAAATCAGAAAAGAAACCGTTTTACCTTGGTTCATACCCTTGTTTGAGTGGGAAAGAATCAATGGAGGCCCTTGGAGCAGCATCAAAAGCTTTTGATCACGGCAGGGGAGAGTGGCCATTAATGAGTGTGGAGGAACGCACCGGTTTTATGAGCAGGTTTGTGATTGAAATGGCTGCAAAACGTGATGAGGTAGTAAAAATACTGATGTGGGAGATTGGTAAGTCTCTCGAAGATTCAAAAAAAGAATTTGACCGTACACTGGAGTATATTCAAGATACAATTGATACTTATAAAAACCTTGATAGGGATAACAGCCGGCTGAAAATTGAAAAGGGGATCATAGCTCAGATCAGGCGTGCTCCTTTGGGAATAGTGTTATGTATGGGGCCTTATAATTATCCGTTGAATGAAACCTTTGCCACGCTTATACCAGCGATGATAATGGGAAATACGGTAATTTTCAAGCCGCCAAAAGTTGGTGTGTTGCTTTTTGAACCTTTACTCCGGCTTTTCAGGAACATTTTTCCGCCGGGTGTTGTCAATACTATTTATGGAGAAGGCCAGGAAGTGGTAACACCATTGGTTAAATCCGGAAAGCTTAATTCGCTGGCTTTTATCGGCAGCAGTAAAATTGCGGATATTATCAAATTACAACATCCCAAACCCCATAGAATGCGTTCCATATTGGGACTGGAAGCAAAAAATGTTGCCATTGTGATGGATGATGCTGATTTGGATGCAAGTATCCCTGAAATCATTACCGGGACTTTATCGTATAACGGACAACGCTGTACAGCACTTAAAATGATATACGTACATAAAAGCATCAGGGAGGAATTCCTCAATCGGTTTTCTGAGGCTGTGGATAATCTGAAAGTTGGCATGCCATGGGAGGACGGTGTGAAAATTACCCCCTTGCCGGAACCCGGAAAAACGGATTATTTGACAGGACTGGTGCAAGATGCCAGGAAACATGGTGCTGAGCTTGTCAATGATGAACATGGTGCACAGGTGATGAATCAAATATTTACGCCAGCGGTATTGTTCCCAGTCAATGAAAAAATGAAAGTTTATCACGAAGAGCAGTTCGGACCGGTTATTCCTGTAGCTGAGTTTTCAAGCATTGAAGAGCCATTACAGTATATTATAGATTCAAAATATGGTCAGCAGGTAAGTTTGTTTGGCACCGACAGCGATAAAATTGTCCATCTTATTGGACCGCTGGTCAATCAGCTTTGCAGGGTAAATATCAATTCGCAATGCCAGCGCGGACCGGATACTTTTCCGTTTACCGGCCGCAAAGATTCTGCCGAGGGCACGCTGTCTGTGTTTGATGCCCTGCGTTCTTTTAGCATCAGGAGCATTGTTGCAGCTAAGGACACTGAAGAAAATAAAACGGTTATCAGGGACATTATCCGGAACAACAAGTCCAATTTTCTATCTACTGACTATATATTATGACCCTTGTTTTGTGCATTGGATACCCACAGAAAAAATGGGTTTGGCGGTGATCCCGTCAAACGTCGGGACAGGCCTTTCTTTGCTTCTTTCTTTTGTGGCCGAAAAGAAAGAAGGACGGAAAATGTCTTTTGAAAATGATTTTCATGTTCTTTTCCGTCTCCGTTTTTCTCCACCGGATAAACTTACGCCGGACAAGATTACCGGCAACAGAACCAAAATCTCGTGCCGGAATAATTTTTGAAACCCGCAAAACTTATGAATGGTACATGACACATATCCGCATGGTTTATGGAAAATGTTGGCATTCTCCTTTCTGATAAATAATTAGCAATGATGCTGCCTGCCAGGCTCAAATATCAATGGTGGAAAAGACACAAAAGAAAAATCAACCGCCCAGGCATGATTATTTGCTTTTGATTGATATTTGCAGCGGGAGTGATTTTTTATTCTTCATCAACAATGATAAACACATCTTCATAAGGGGCTTGCATGAGATGTTGTTCCCTGGCAAATTTTTCAAGCATGTCAGGGCTGGAATTGAGTTGCTCAAGTTGTGTGCGATAGGTTTGTATTTCTTCACGGAAAAAATCCCGTTCTTCCTGCAAGGCTTTGAGCCTGTTGACATCTTTTACCCTGTCAATGATGTTGTAGGTGTCAAAGATGCCAATCCACAACAAAAAAGCCAGTATAGTAAGGATGTATTTGTTCCTCACAACCGGTTTAATGACATTCCATATACGTTGCATGTGTTCCATACAGCAGTAAAGATATAAGCATTTTTTAGTATCTCAAAGAAATAGCTTTAAATTTTTTCTGCAATCTTCCGCACTTCGGCCAGGTATTGTTTTCTTGTTTTATCGTCAACATCAGCAACAGCATGGAAATACGTATGATTGAGGATTTCCATACCACAAAATTCAAAGATGCATTTTTCAGTGATTTCAGTAAGGGCTTCCCGTTGTTGCTCTGTTCGAAAAAACTCTGTTGATCCTGTTGTATTGAACAGCATGACCTTTTTATCCGTCAGCAGGGGAGTGGCTTTGCCATTTTCAGATCGAAATGCAAAACCTTCAAGGAAAACACGTTCAATGTATCCTTTTAACATGGCAGGCATCCCTGACCACCAGATGGGATAAACAAAAGCAATCACATCGGCTCTTTTTATGTATTTTTGTTCTTCGGTAATGGCAGCAGGATAGCGTTCCTGTTCAATGCTTTCCAGGTCTTTTTTGCTTAACACAGGATTAAATTTGATGTTATAAAGATCACGGATAATGACCTCGTGATCATTGTTGTAAAAGACTTCTCCTAAAATATCCCTTACGGTAGCATTGAAACTTGGTTCTTTGTAATTGGCATAAATAATTAATGTGTTCATAAATTCAGACTCCTCTGTTAATTCAAAATGAATACTATATATATCATAACAAAAATGACAATCTTATTGTTAATAACAAAAATTCAGTGTGCAAGTTTAATTAATTAAGGTTTTTTCAATGCCTTTAACATAACTTCGGCAGGGTGGAGGGCATTGGTATTGGTCCCGTCTTTTATATGGCAGCGGCAGGAAGTTCCACTGGCAACAATAACCGTCTCCGGCGTCGATTTCCTGATGTCGGGAAACAGCACCATCTCGCCGATTTTCATGGCCAGATCGTAATGTTCTTTCTCATAACCAAAACTGCCGGCCATCCCGCAACATCCGCTTGGGATTTCTTCCACTTCATAGTTTTCAGGAAATGACAGCGTTTTCTTTGTGGCATCAGTGCCTGCTATCGCTTTCTGTTGGCAATGGCCGTGAAATTTAATGCGCAGTTGATCACTGGTAAAATCATCTTTGGTGATTTTACCAGCTTCTATTTCCCTGGCAAAAATCTCTTCAAACAAATAAGCATGCTGAGCCAGCTTCATAGCTGCAGGCTTCAAATCACTTGCAGCCAGGTCAGGATACTCATCTCTAAAACCAAGTATAGCAGAGGGCTCAATGCCAACAAGCGGTGTTTCCTCAGATACAATGTCTTTCAGGCTGCGGATGTTTTTGTTGATGATTTTTTTGGCAGTGCGTATCAGCCCCTTGCTCAACCATGTGCGTGCCGATTCATTTGTTTTGGGAATCACCACTTCATAACCGAGTTGCGTAAAAAAACGGATGGCTGCAATGCCAATATCAGTATCTAAGTAATGGGTGAATTCATCTTTCAGCACATAGATTTTACCCCTTTTTTTCTCGGGCTGCATGTTGTGAATATAGGTTTTTATCAGCTTGCTAAAACGCTGTCCTGATAACGGAGGAATTTGCCGTTGTGGGGCAAAACGTATGATACGCTTAATCCAGGCGCTTGTAAATTTGTTTTTGACAACAAAGTTGAATATGCCCGGTACTGCAGCTCCGAGCTTGTGAAACACGGGTAAATAGGCAATCAATCGCGTGCGTAACGGAATACCGTGGAAATCGTAATAATGCTGCAGAAATTCCATTTTCATCTTTGCCACATCCACACTGGAAGGGCATTCTGATTTGCATGCTTTGCACATGAGGCAGTTGTCCAGCACTTCAAATAATTCCTTTGAATCAAAGGGATTATCACCAGGATTGTTCGTCAATATTTCGCGCAGGCTGTTAGCGCGTGCCCGGGTACTATTTTTTTCATCGCCGGTGGCCATAAATGAAGGGCACATGGTTCCGCCCATAACCTGGTTTTTTCTGCAATCACCGCTACCGTTGCAGTTTTCGGCTGCCCGCATAATGCCTCCCACATCAGAAAAATCATACACGGTATTGATTTCCCGGGTTTGCTTTCAGGGTTTAAACAGCAGAGATTCGTTCATGGGAGGGGTATAC
>JAQIDD010000273.1 GCA_027858215.1 Candidatus Delongbacteria bacterium
TCCATATTTTTTATGAAAACAAAAGCAATATTCCTGGTTATTTTTCTATTCATGGTTATGGCATCTGTTGCCCAAAACCGGAATAGTTACCGTACTGTTGAAGAAGGGTATTTTACGGATTTAATGGTTACAGCACAAGGTATATTTTTCTCTGATAATTACAATAGCTGTATATATAAGCTTGATAATGGAAATCAACAACTTATTACATCAGAAAGAGGATGTGGCTTGTATTTTTCTGTTTCTGCAGATGGCAGTACAATCGGATATAAACATATAGACGACAAAGGGAAACAACATGCTGTGATCATGGATGAAAGCGGGAAAAAGACCTTGAAAACCAACGCTAAACTCATCGGTCAACCCTGCATCGGCCCTGATTTTATCGGATATACCGATGGCAACAGCTTATTTATTAACAAAAATGGCAGTACCACTACCTATGAAATGGGCAATTACATCAATCTTGTCAACATATCCCCTGATGCGCATTATGCTGCATACAGCCAAACATATACGGAAGAAATGATGATCCTGGATTTGACAAACGGCGAAAAACATCAAATCTCACCTCCCGCAAAAAGCTGCCACTACCCGGAATGGTCTGATGATGCCAATAAACTGGTTTTCAACATGGGTAAAGACCTGGTTATTTATGATGTAATTGACAACAGTCTTGAAAACATTGGCCATGGGAGCAATCCGGAATGGATAGATAGTGACAAACTTGTTTTCCAGAAAACACACATCAAGGATTTTCACATCGAAAGTTCTGAAATTGTAATGTATTCTTCTGACAACAACACATTTCATCAATTAACATATACACCAGACCGTTACGAAACACATCCCACATACCATGACGGCTATCTGTATTTTACCATGTTTAACAAACGAAGGATCATAAGGATGCCTCTGAATGTACATTCCTATCTGACTGGGCAGGAAGAAACCGTATTTAATCATCCGGAACCACTGGAGATTCATTATCACGGACAAATCAAAACAGATCATAAATCGGTTGTAAATTTTGATGATGTTCCTTACGTGCACCAGGTGTATGATACTCCCAGTTATCACAATGGATATGGCTCATGTGCCCCGTCAACATCGGTAATGGCAGCAGCATATTACAACCGCATTCCCCCATGGCCTGTGGAAGTGGACCATGGCCATAGCTGGGATCCGCACATCAACGAATACGGTTCTTATGTGGCAGATAAATTCAGATTCAATGAATTTTATTTTGACGATTACAGCGATTCAAAAGTAGCCTGGGGTGGCTATGCTCACATGTGGGTAACCCACTCTTCACCTGCAAGCAATGGCATGTACACCTTTCACGACCTCCTCAACATGGACACCGGGCTTGAGCAAATCTGGACAACAAGCATCAATTTTTCTTATGTAACTTCGGATATTGACCAGGGATACGTAGTGCCGGTATGCTCGTATTTATCATCGGCAGGCCACCTTACGCTTACACGGGGATACCTTTACACCCAGCATACCCTGATTTTCAATGATCCATACGGGAACAAAAACACCCCCTATTATCCCAGTTACGATGGCATCAATGCATATTATGACTGGCCGGGCTACAACAACGGCTATCAAAACCTTGACCCCGACGGGTATGGCTACGTTGCATGGATCGTAAGCTCCCGCACCACTGAAACAGCATACAATGATACTATCATTGACAGTGATCACTATGGGCACGGTTTTTACCTCAACAACAGCGAAAACAGTTCACATCAGCAGTATTTTTGGGATGCCAATGCCGGATACAACGGCCATTTCTGGTACACCATCACCATGGATACCACTGAACACATTGCATGGGCAAGCTGGACACCCAGCCTCCCTGAAGATGGGTATTATGAAGTTATGGCATATATCCCTTCTGTTCATGCAACAGCCACTGCAGCAACATACGACATAACCCATGCCGATGGAACAAATTCAGTTACCATCAACCAGCTTAATTACAGCGATGAATGGGTAAGCCTCGGGCAATACCGTTTTGATCCTGCAGAAGAGAATCAGGTTTTTTTGGGCGATAACACAGGCATTAACGGCCAGGACATTGCTTATGACGCTGTTAAATGGAGCAAAGTTACCGATCCGGTTTACATAAGTTACGATAACATCACCTGTTTTGGCGATAGCAATGGCACCGCAAATGTGATCATCAATGATACCGGCAGCCCCCACGATATATTATGGAACACGGGAGATACCACTCCAATATTAACAGATTTGCCGCCGGGCAGCTATTCGGTTACCGTTACCAATGCAGGGGGAACTTCATTTTATGACACCGAAACCATAATGGAGCCTGATTCCCTGCAAATCAATGCTGAACTTTACAACCCGGTAACAGCGGGCACATCCACGGGAAGCATCATCACCAATGCAACAGGAGGCACAGCCCCTTATGATTACTTATGGTCAGGTGGTGAAACTGACGCTTCTCTCACCGGAATTCCTGCGGGAATGTATGCGCTTACGCTATCTGATGATAACGGATGTTCTACATCGGAAACCTATGAACTTACTGATCCTGCATGCAATGGAACTACAAATCTGACAGCCACACCTACAAGCTGGAACAGCATTACAGTAAGCTGGACTGATGTAGCGGAAGTCAATGCATACCATGTTCAATACACAACAACCGGAGGCACAGAATGGCTGGAGACCACAACAGGTCATAGTCCCGTTGTTCTCAGTGGCTTGCAACCTGAAACTACCTACGATATTCGCGTGGCCAGTATGTGCACAGACACCATGGCAGAATGGCAATATTGCAATGCAACTACCCCCGCAATAAGCAACACCGTAAGTGAGGCATGCTATGGGATTTTTACCGATACAGGCGGAGAGAATAACAATTATGGTGACTATGAGGAATATGTGTTTACCATATCACCGGAAGGGGCAGAAAAAATTGTGGTAAATTTCTATAATTTACAAATTGAAGCCGACTATGATACCCTGTATGTTTATGACGGCTACGACACCAACAGTCCATTGTTGACATATTTTTCAGGCATGGTAATTGATGAAAACACGGATTTACAGGGACTGCGATTGGCCAGCTCAGACAGTGCGCTGACATTCCGTTTTGTATCCGATTACCTGACAACAGAAGCCGGTTGGTATGCCACATGGACAAGCTATGGCGGCACCTGTGCCAGCAGTTTTTCAGGCACGGTAGCCGATAACCTTGACAACGGATGGGCTACCGGTGATTTTGACATATACACAGGAGAAACTGACAACAATGGTGACGGTATATCCCATGCTTTCAGTTGCATTTACAACCAAAATGATAATCATACACCTTCACTGCTGTATCAAAATGACGAAGGCTTTTTATACGAACCGCCCACAATCCTTAATGATGCCTGGATACCAGTAACCGGCACATGGTCATACAGCGATAATGCCATTCTACAATCGGATGAAAACGAATCCAACACCAACCTCTACATTCCGGTTAATCATGCACATGGAGATGGCATGTTGTTCGAAGCTGATATTAAAGTGGCTGGCAGTGGAAGCAACCGGCGTTCAGGCTTTCATTTTGCCTGCGATTCACCAACGGAAACAGAACGTGGTAATTCCTACCTGGTTTACATCCGCCCAGACCAGGATGAGCTTCATCTGAATGAATACATTGACAACACATGGCACAACCGGACTATCGATGCGTATGATTTTGACCCAGATGTATTTTACAATCTGAAAGTGTATTACAATCCGCAAGATGGCAAAATCACAACATGGATAGATGATGAACTGGTTAGTAGCTGGATAGATTCTTCACCCATTACCACCGGAGTTGCTTTTTCTCTCCGTTCAGGCAATGCTCAATCCTGGTATAAAAACCTGTGCATTTACCGTGAAACCTCTGATGGTTTTACCATCACAGCGGGTGCCGACACAACAGATCAATACCATTATCAAAACCCTGATAGCATAACCCCTGCCGGCAAGATCGTGCGTTGCATTACAAACGTAAAAAATCATATTTATACTTACGAACATCAATACAATGTGGATTACACACCACCTTCTGAACCGGTTTTTGCTGAATGTACATCAGCTATCAATGACACAATATATAATACCGATATTGAAGTGGCATGGGGAGTTAGCGAAGATCCACATTCAGGCATAGACCACTACCTTGTTTCCGTAGGTTCAGCACCGGAACTGGATGACATCATGGCATGGACACCGGAAAGCGAAACTGGTTTCAGCCAGGTGTACCATGATTTACCATTCAATGAAACGGAAACATATTACATCAACCTGAAATCTGCGAATGGAGCAGGTTTACATTCTCCTGTAAAAACCAGCATGCCGTACATATATGAATCGCTAACAAACATGAACACTAAGCAAACGGGAAACATACACATTTATCCCAATCCGGCAGAAAATCAATGTGTTATTATGTCAAACGATGGTATTCAAAACATTCGCGTGTATTCCATGGCCGGAAAGTTAATCAAAACAGTCCAACTTTCAGGCGAGACCCGTTATGTGCTTGATTTAACATCCAACACCCCGGGGCACTATGTAATAAAAACCCAAACTGGCCAACAGCTGGATACACAGAAATTAATAAATAAATGAGCAGAATAATAC
>JAQIDD010000346.1 GCA_027858215.1 Candidatus Delongbacteria bacterium
CTTCTACTACGGGTCCAATTCCGGGATGCGGTAGTTTTTCAAGCGGCACAACCAATGATTTGTGGTACAGTTTTACAGTGCCTGCAGGAACCAATACCATGGCATTTCATGCTTTTAACTCAGACGTAATTCCCATGTTGAATGCTTCTGCACCCGGCATGGCAGTTTATTCCGGAACTGATTGTTCAAATTTAACCTTATTGGATTGTTTCGAATCAAGCGGCGGGTTTATGCAGAATGCAGAAATCCATTGGGAAAATATTTCAGGACTTACTCCCGGTGAAACCATTTATATTCGTATATGGGATGAAAATAACCTGGCTCAGCAATTGTTTATTGCTGCATCAGTACGTCTGGATTTTCCTGAAGATGAATGTGTGTCAGCAGTCCCCATGTCACAAGGTGGGTGTAACATTTTGGCAACACCTGGCCCAGTACAGGCGCCTGAAGATTGTGGGTGGAACACAAGCGATAATACCATTTTTTATCATTTTACTGTAACCGCGAGTGATAGTCAACCTTATACAATCGAAGCCGAAAACGGTGAATGTGTTTCCAATGCCGGCGGCCTAAGTGATTCTGAAATTCAGTTAGCTGTATGGTCGTGGGATGGAAGCAGCTGTGCGGATGTAGGAGGTAGCCCTTACAGTGATCCTGCTAATAATTCTGGCACATATTACGGGTGTGCAAACGGTACCGGAACAGTTACGTATTCAGAAAACCTGCCACCCGGTGAATACATCCTTGCTATGGATGGTTTCAGCGACTTAAATGGTACGTCTTTATGTACTTATGGTTTTTCAGCCCCGTTTATTGAAGAAGATTTAGTAGTTGATTTAACTACCACTGATGCCATTTGTGGTGAAAGCGGATCAGCCAGTATAAGTGTTTCATTATCATGTTCAGGAACACTAAATTATAATTGGAGTACCGGTGATACAAGCTCAAGTGTTTCCGGGTTGTTGGCAGGTTCTTATTCTGTCACTGTCACTGATGATGCCCCCTGTGGTGATACTGTTATTGATTTTGATATTGTTGACAATGGAGATATATCTGTTGATGTAACTACCGTTGGGAACACTTGTAGTGGCCCTTTTGATGCTACTGCAGAAGTTACCGGAGCAGATCCTGCTTTATGTGATTTTGTATGGAATACAACACCTGCGGAAACCACGCAAACAGTAACAGGTTTGACCCCTGGCACTTATACAGTAACTGTTACTTTTGGAACATGTCAGGATACTGAAACAATTGATGTGCAATACAGCAATGTTGAATTTGATTTGACTTATGATACAGGAGTCTGTGCAGGCGCAACTGCCCAGGCACATGTAGAACCAACTGAGGGCGAATCACCGTTTACTTATGCATGGACAACAGGAGATGATACGCAGACCATCACTATTAACACAAGCGGAAGTTATACGGTCACTGTTATGGACGATTTAGGATGTACAGCTACTGAAAGTTTTACCGTGAACGTATTTCCGGCTGTGGATATTGATGCTGATGTTACAGATAATGAGTGTTATGGCCAGGCCGAAGGAGAAATTGATGTTTCTGTATCCAGCGGAACCCCGCCATTTGATTTTAGTTGGAATTCGGGTGATACAACCGAAGATGTTTCTTATCTGGATCAAGGTACTTATAGCCTTACTGTGATTGATGACCACGGCTGTAGTACTTCTGATTCCTGGGATATTACCATGCCTTCACAATTGAGTTATACATTTAATAATGATACAAGTATTTGTGAAGGTGCTGAACGCGTGTTACATATTGTGGCCACAGGTGGTACACCTCCCTACGATTATCATTGGGATGGAATAGCAGGTTACAATGAGGATAATTTAACAGTTTCACCTGATACTACATCAATATTTACAGTATCAGTTACTGATGCCAATGGATGTACTACACAATCTCAAAGTGCTGAAATCGTTGTAAGCCCCTATTTAGGCCTTGATGTAGATGTGTCAGACTGCCTGTGTTATGATGCTTGTGATGGAGAGGCTGTTGCTACAGTTACTGGTGGTATTCTTCCATATACATATTCATGGGAATCTGACAACAATCATAACGGGAATATATGTGCAGGAACGTATGAATTAACTGTTACCGATGCAATAGGTTGTTCTATCAGTGAAATGTATTACATATCCCAACCCAATCCTCTTGTGTATAATTTGTATTCAGAGCCTGCAACTTGTTCTTATACTGAGGACGGTCTTTCATGGATAGCGTTACAGGGTGGAACCCCTCCTTATAATTATTTATGGGATAATGGAGAATTGGGTGATTCTGTAAATGTGGGAGGTGGCATGCATGGTGTTACTGTTACAGATGCCCATGGTTGTGTACTGGAATTGACAAATTATGTGTCTGCACCGGATCCCATCATAATTTCTGATGTTTATAATCGTCAAATATGTATCAATGAAGCGGTAAGCTTTCATCCGGCAGCAACGGGTGGTAGTGGGGAATATGATTTTCGTTACAGTATAAATGGAGATACCATATGGAATAACAGATCTATTACCCTGGATACCTTGACGCAAACTACGGATATTGTCCTTACTGTCAGAGATATGAATGGTTGTACTGCTAAAAAGGAATTTACGGTTTTTGTGTATCCGGAATTGAATATAGTATCTTGTCATGTTGATCAGGATACAATATGTGTAGGGGATCCTGTAAAGCTTTATACGGACGTAAATGGTGGAAATGGTGGTCCTTATCAGGTTTATTTAAACAGAAATAATATTATCCCATCACCATATACATTTTATCCTACAGAGTCGGGTTATTACCACGTAAAAGTGAATGATATGTGTTCTACTCCTGCTGTGAGGGATTCTGTATATATTCATGTTTGGCCATTGCCACAGAATAACTTTACAGCCGACGTGGTGGAAGGTTGTTCTCCGCTTACGGTGCATTTTAATGTAACCACTGGTTCAGAATTTTCTGAATTTGAATGGAATTTCGGGGACGAACATTTTACATTTCAACGCAATCCTGTACATGTTTTCCGTAGAAGCGGGAATCATACTATATCACTCAAAATTACAGATGAGCATGGTTGTGTCACTGTCAGGGATAAGGTTAATATGATCAGGGTTTTTCCGTTACCGGTTTTGGATTTTTACACAAAACCTGATGAAATAGATATGATGAATCCGCAGGTTACTTTCCACCCAATCACAGAAAATACGGATAGTTTATATTGGTATTTTGGCGATGGTGACTCCGTTCACAATAGTGTTACACAGGTTACGCATCTTTATGATGGAATTGGTGAATATACTGTTAGCCTTGTCGGGCAAAGCATTTACAACTGTATGGATACGGTTAGCAAAGTGGTGAAAATTGATGACCGCTACAGTTTTTATGCACCAACAGCATTTACACCCAACAGGGATGGGTTTAACGATTGTTTTTCTGTATGCGGCCATGGAATTGATCCCAACGAATTTTCACTCCGGATTTATAACAGGTGGGGTGAATTGGTGTTTGAGACTACAGAATATGATCATTCAGAAGGATGTGATGGATGCACCGAAGGCTCCTGGGACGGAACCTACCAGGGAAATCTGCTGAAAGGAGACAGGGTGCTTGATCAGGGCATATACGGATGGGTGTGCACATTTAAAGATAGAACCGGTATTGATAATGAATACAATGGTGTTGTCAGGTTGATAAGATAAGAGAAAATTGCAACCAGTCAGTCTCTGGTTTGGGGCAATATCATTTTTACTGGTAGTGGATTTATTCTTTGACCTCAAGGGTTTTAAAATTATCTGATAACTTATCATCAAACTGCATTGTATATAGCAGCCAGGTGTCATTGGGCCGGTAAAGCACAATTTCAATTTTCACAGGTTGGCGGTCGTATTTTAGCATGTACGTGTATTTCACGAAAGAATCAGCAACACTTTGTAATTTAATGAGCTCTTCTCCGTAATATTCTCCCAGTAATTTTCGTGATGTATTCAGGCGTTCTTTAATGCGTTCAATGCCATCCTGGTTTTGCTTGATGTATGGATTGGTTGTAAAAATATACTCAATGGCTTTGTCAGGACTGTGATCAAAGGCATCAAAAAAAGGATCAAGAATATCTTCCGGTGTTTTTTGTGAAAATGCCTGCAATGAAAACAAGAGGGCAATGCTTATTATAATGTATCTCATAATTAAATTTTTTAATATCGGTTGATTTAAAAATATTTGCTCTATTCTAAAATTTAACGGACTATCACGATTACGAGATTGCACGATTAAACGAAAGCATGACAGCACGAGATGTAAAATGATAAACTTTTGGTTCTTTATGTGTTCTTATTTTTTCCATATCATTTAAGGGGCCTTCTAATAATTCTTTTCTTCCATCTCGCTTTCTTGCTTTCGTTCCTTCACCCTATCGTGCTTTAAGGCTCAATCACAGGAATACAGCCAAAATCATTACATGTATGTATGATGCATGTTGTGTTCCTCCATGAATTTGCGCATGTTGATCAGGGCATATCGCATACGGCCCAATGCAGTATTGATACTTACCCCGGTTTGGTCGGCGATTTCTTTAAAACTCATATTCCCATAATGTCTCATCATCACGACCTGTTTTTGATTTTTGGGAAGCTTATCCAGTAAAAAACGAACATCTTTTTCTTTTTGTTTATCTATCATTCGGTCTTCCATTGTACAATCAGAATACTTTGGCGAATTAAAGATGTCCACTTCATTATCATCATTTGAATAGGTGTTCTGGTTTTTGTTTTTTCTGAAATAATCAATTGTCAGGTTATGGGCGATTCGGATTACCCAGGACACAAATTTACCTTTATCAGTGTATTTGTTCTTTTCCAGAGATTTGATTACTTTAATGAAGGTATCCTGAAAAAGATCATCTGCAACATGGGGATTTTTAACAATCAGTAGGATGTAAGTATATACCTTGTCCTTGTGGCGTTTTATGAGCTCCTGCATATAACTTTTTTCGCCTTTAACAAAACCCTCTACTAACTGTTGGTCGGTTAGTTTTGTAATATTCATATGTTCTCCTATATTGGTTAAAAGCGTAAAATATGTTTTATAGGCAGTCTCCTTTTTTTAAGTTATACTATTATTTAAACGTTTTTGTTCAAATTCTGTTATGCAAATATACGAAATTATTTTATGTTTTATGCATATTTGCATTTTATTTTAAAATAATTCAACAACATATAAGTAACAAAAATTGTACCATACTGAATGACAAAAGCGGGAATTAGATTAAAAAATGTAAGGGTTCATAATTTAAAGGGCATCGACCTTACCATCCCTTATGATAAACTTATCGTGGTTACAGGTCTTTCGGGTTCAGGCAAGTCCAGTTTGGTGTACGATACATTGTACGCAGAAGGCCAACGCCGTTATATTGAAAGTCTTTCATCGTATGCACGCCAGTTTATTGGGAGGCTCCATAAACCGGAAGCTGATATGATAAGTGGTATTCCGCCAGCCATCGCCATACAGCAGAAAGTAGGGACCAGATCATCCCGGTCAACGGTTGGCACGATGACAGAAATATACGATTATATCAAATTGCTTTATGCCCGCATAGGTAAAACATATTCTCCTGTTTCAGGTAAACTTGTGAAGAAGCAAAATGTCAATGATGTGCTGGAATACCTGGATAAAAAACCAGAAGGATGTAAAGTGTATGTATGTTTTCCGTTGGATGTTGCCGGTGATCGAAAAGAAAACTGGCTGGAAAACCTGAGAATTAAGGGGTATAGACGTTTGTGGATAGATCGTCATATACAGAAAATTGATGAATTGAAAGATGAGCAGATCAAAAAAGATACAGTGAATGTTGTCCTTGACAGGTTAAAAAATAAAAAAGATAAATCCATTCAAAGCCGTATGGGGGATTCTGCAGAAATGGCCTTTAAGGAAGGAGAGGGGAAATGCGTTGTTGTAACTGAATCTGATGGAACATTTAGCCAGCGTAGTTTTTCCACCGTGTTTGAAGAAGATGGGATTCAGTTTGAAGAGCCCACTGAAAATATGTTTTCGTTTAACAATCCTGTGGGTGCGTGCCCTGAGTGCGAAGGATACGGCAGTGTCATTGGTATTGATGAAGACCTTGTTATTCCTGATCCTCATTTGTCTGTGTGGGAGGATTGTGTGGTTGCCTGGAAAGGGGATAAAATGAAGAAATGGAAGGATCAATTGGTCATCAATGCATCCAAAGTAGATTTTCCTGTACACCGGCCATATATTGACCTGACTGAGGAACAGAAAAACATGTTGTGGGAGGGGTGCAATGCCTTTTACGGCATTAACGATTTTTTTAAATACCTTGATAAAAAGAAATATAAAATTCAGTACCGTGTCATGTTGTCACGTTACCGGGGACGTACCGTTTGTCCTGCTTGTCACGGAAAACGGTTAAAAAAAGAAGCATCCTGGGTTAAGCTTAATAAAAAGAGCGTTCCTGAATTGGTGGACATGAGTGTAGAACACTTACTGGTTTTTATTGATAATGTAAAACTCAGCAAACGTGAACATCAGATAGCCGATCGAATCCTGACAGAAATTTCAACGCGGTTGAAGTTTATGATAAAGGTCGGAATCCCATACTTAACACTTAATCGTCATGCGTCAAGTTTGTCGGGTGGCGAAACACAACGAATAAACCTGGTGACATCCCTGGGCAGTGCGTTGGTCGGGTCGTTGTATATTCTGGATGAGCCTTCTATTGGCCTGCATCCGCGCGATACGCACTTGCTCTCCGATGTGCTTAAAAACCTGCGTGATCTGCAAAACACAGTGGTTGTTGTCGAACATGAAGAAGCTGTCATCAGGGAATCTGATCACATTGTTGATATTGGGCCCGGTGCAGGTTACCAGGGAGGGGAAATTATCTACAACGGATCATTGAAGCAGTTTCTGAAAGCATCGGATTCAATTACCGCTGATTATCTTAATCATAAGCGTTTCATTCCGGTGCCGGCAAAACGGAAGCAGTGGCAGAACAGCCTTCGGTTTTATGGTTTGAGGCAACATAATCTGAACATCGAAAAGCTTGAATTGCCGCTCGAAGTGATGTGTGTGGTTACCGGAGTCAGTGGCTCAGGGAAAAGCACGCTTGTCAGGGATATCATTACACCTGTAGTGAAAAAGAAAATTGGTGACAATACCGCCAAACCCGGTTCGCATAAATCCTCTGACGGTCATTTTTCACTGATAACGGATATTCAATATGTAGATCAGCGTCCCATTGGTAAATCATCGCGTTCCAATCCGGTTACATACATCAAAGCCTGGGATGATGTCAGGCGGTTGTTTGCAGAGCAAAAATTGTCGAAACAGCGGGATTACAAACCAGCTTATTTTTCGTTTAATGTTGATGGTGGCCGTTGTGAGTCGTGTAAAGGAGAAGGACAAATAAAGGTTGAAATGCAATTCATGGCTGATGTATATCTGACATGCGAAGAATGCGGCGGCAAGAGATTCAAAAATGAAATCCTTGAAGTGAAGTATCATGGGAAAAACATAGCTGATATTCTTGACATGACAATTAATCAGGCTGTAGAATTCTTTTCACAGGACAAGGGTTCCCATGAAAAACAAATCGTAAAACTTCTGATGACTTATCAGAATGTGGGTTTGGGGTATCTGAAGTTGGGACAAGCTTCAAACACACTCAGTGGTGGCGAAAGTCAGCGTATCAAACTGGCATCTTATCTCAGTAACGAAACACAATCCCCGGCACTGTTTGTGTTTGATGAACCTACCACCGGCCTGCATTTTCATGATATCCACAAATTGCTGTCATCGCTAGAACAACTTAAAAACAGGGGGCACAGCATATTGATTATTGAACATAACCCCGAAATAATAAAGTCGGCAGATTGGGTAATTGATCTCGGACCTGAGGGTGGTGATAAAGGGGGTAATCTTTTTTTTGCGGGAACGCCTGAAGATGTGAGTAAGTGCAAACGATCTTATACAGGCAAATACCTTAAAGACAAACTCAATGTATGACAATCAGTCACTGTGGATTTGATCACCGACCACTAATCACTCTTCACCAGCATTGTCTTCTTCTTCTTCAGCTTCTTTTTCAGCCTGTTCTTTTTCGTATGCTTCTATGGCCTTATCGTTCAATATGTTTTTTTCAATGAGTATGTGATACCACTGAATGATTTTTTTGATATCACCGATGTGTACTCTGTCCTGATCGTAATCGGGGAGGATTTTCTCCATAAAGACAACGATATCCCCTTTGGAAGATTTATGACTGATGGTTTGGCCACCATCGTACAGTTCATAGATGTTGTTTAAAACCTCAATAAGTGGTTTTTCTTCAGTTTCTGTGTAAATGGCAATATCTTCAAGCGAACTGATCTGAGCAGATGCAAATGCCGGGAATCGTTTTCCGGTGTCAAGTGATTCCACGATGATGCTGTTGCGAGCCTGGGAGATCATCTTGTATAATCCTGGCTTTCCTCCAATGGCTAAAATTCCTTCCAAGTACATGTTTTCTTTCGTTTTTAATGATTAGATATTGTTAAAATTCAGGTAAATTGTTTTTCTTTTTTAAGGGTTTCGTATGCTTCGTTTACTTTTTGAAATTTTTCTTTCGCAAAATTTTGAAAATCTTCTCCCAGATGACTGACTTTATCGGGATGATATTTAACTGCCATTTTACGGTATGCTTTTTTGATTTCCGAAACGCTGGCAATGGGATCAACTTCCAATATTTTATAAGCAGATTCAGAGTCTTTTACAAACATGGATTTTATGGATTCAAAATCCTTTTCGTCAATACGCAGAAGTGTGGAAATTTTACGGATAATAAACAATTCATTCTTTGCGATTTGATTATCTGCATTGGCAATGCCAAACAAAAAATGAAGGAGTTGCAACCTTTCGGCATATTTCATGTTACGTTGAATTTGCGCGCACACATCTTCAACAGGAATGTCTTTTTTTAAAATATCACGTAGCATAAGCACTGCATCGGCAGCTTTTTCATATCCAAATGTCTGGATGAAAAATTGTCTCACGTACTCAAGTTCTGCTTTTGTAACTTTTTTATCTGCTTTCATAACAGCGGCGACAAGTACAATGAGTGAGGCTGCAAAATTCCCCCTTGCCGTTTGATATTTAGTAACGCTAACAGAGCTGGAGTCGAAAAAACTACCAACAGCAAATCCAAGTATTGCTCCAATAGGGCCTCCAAGTACAAAGCCAAGTCCACCGCCTAACCATTTACCGTATTTAGCCATTGTTTGTCAATTTTTTATAGATTTTTAAAATTTGTGGTATTACTTCATCTTTGTTGTTGTTGTAAATCAAAAATGTTGCCAAATTTATAAAATTATCCGGATTTTGCTGGGATTTTATGCGTTCCATTACAGATGCCCGGTTACTATGATCCCGTTTTTCGATGCGTTGAATTCGTTCTTGTTCATCAGCCAGTACTAAAATGGTTGCGTCCAGTTGTTTGTGCAATCCGGTTTCAAATAAAATGGCAGCTTCAATCATTACGATATCTTTATCCTGTTGCTTTGCCCACCGATTAAAATCATTGTAAACGGCCGGGTGCACAATGTCGTTGATTTTCTGACGTGAACGGTCATCATTAAAAATAAGTTTGCTCATGCGGGTTTTGTTCAATTTCCCGTCAATGAATAAAGACGCATCAAAAGCCCCAATAATCATGCTGCGGATTTGTTCCGTTTCCATGATTTTTTTTGCTTCTTTATCAGCATAATATACAGGGATGTCAAAAGTTTCAAAAGCTTTGGCAATTCTTGTTTTTCCGCTTCCTATGCCTCCTCCGATTCCTATCCGCCTCATCAATCACTTGTTTTGTTTTCAATGAAATCAACATGATCCCTGTGTAGCCTGATGTGTTGAACGTAGTCAGGTTTTAGAACCAGTTCAGGATACAATTTGTTGTGTTTTGCTTTATCATAATCCGCCCTGAGCCGGAAAGCTGATGTTGACAAATCTTCATACCTGCTAATTGGCACCTGAAAGGATATTTGAATATCGCTGGGAATTAACTCAAGTTCAATGTCTTGTGGGATATTGATAACTTCAACAAGGATGTTGAAACTGGTTTCTGTGAATTTTTCCACGGTAATTTCCAGTTTGACACGTTGTGGTTCAAGTTCTACTTTTTTAGGTGCTTGTAAAGGAACATAGCGGTTTATGTTTGCATTTAGTTTGCCATAATCCATGACAGCAGTTTGGATGTGTTGTAATTTACTTATGATATGTGTTGGACCTTTGGCTTTTACAGAGTCGGGTGAAAATTGTGGGCCTGATGAAATCATATATTGTTGAGCCAACGAATAAATGATTTTTGATTGTACAGGTAACTTTTTACAGATTGTTTTGGTGACATACAAATGCAATGTATCAGGGTGAATGTTTACTGCTTCAACATTTCCCTTGATCAGATTTTTAGCATAGGGCAGCACGTTTTTGGCTAAAATATAATAATGATCATCACTGTGTTTGTGGGGAATGGTTTTTTTCATGTTCACAATGATGGGCGTTTTAGCATGGTCAATCTTATAACTCAGAATATCATAACCATGACCATAGACTTCTACACCGATTTTAGAGGGAATGCCTTCATCCAGGCCAATGTTCCCGGGAACATTCGTGAATTTCACGGGATACTGGATGACATGCGAATACTCCTTATTCAAGGCATTAAGCAACCACAACAAAGCTGAAAGTGCCAAAAACAAACCGAAAATTAAAGTGTTTCGGTTAAATCTGATTTTTTTCAGTTTATCCAGCAGTATGTTGAATCTGTTCTTTTTGTTCACCAGATCATTTATCTCCCTTTTTGTTGGCCATGCACGGGATTAGTGGCTGTTTTTTCTACAGTAATAACCAGATCATCAGAAACCTCAATATCGATTGTTGTTTCTTTGATGTTTTTGATTTTGCCGTGTATGCCGCCAGTAGTTACAACTTTATCTCCTATTTTGATGTTTTCACGAAATTTACGCATTTCTTTTTGCCTTTTCATTTGAGGCCTGATCATGAAAAAATAAAAGACAACCAGGATTAAAGCAAGGAAAATAAAGCTACTCCAAGGGCTTTGTTCAGATCCGCCCTCGGGATTCATCGTTAAAAAAATACTTAGTTGGTTCATGTAATTTTCATTTTTATTTGGTTACAATATTACAATTAATTCTTAATTCAGTGGTATTTGGTTGGGTATTAGCAAATACGTTGACAGATTTCTTCTGTTCGCCCTGGCGTCCCTGGCTGTTAAATACAATTTCTATTTCTCCTTTATCACCAGGGGCTATAGGTTTTTTAGTCCAGGTGGGGGTCGTACAACCGCAAGATGCTTTCACATTATTAATAATCAGGTCTGAACCACCTACGTTGGTAAATGTAAATGTATAGGCTACTTTTTCTCCCTGAATAACCGTTCCAAAGTTATATTCTTTTACCGGAAAATCAAACTCCGGCAATGAGCTCATATCAGATTTCCCGTCAGCACTGATGGGATTCTTTACATCACTAGTGGTGATTTTTCCATCATTATCTGTTTCGTTATCATTGTTATCAGAATTGCAGGATGGAAAACTAATCATCATAACAATCAGTAAAACAGCTACAATATGACAATCCTTCTTCATGTTTTAAACATTTTTGTAAAAGTATAATTTTTTGTATTTATAAA
>JAQIDD010000284.1 GCA_027858215.1 Candidatus Delongbacteria bacterium
AGATAGTGAAAAAACCAATCGTAGATGTCAGAAAAAAATAAGTAAACATTTAGCCCGAGAATGAATTTTTTTTATTTATACTTGATTTCAAGAATAAAAGTAACCGGTATTCAAAGTGAACTTTTGATTACCAAACAATAGCAACCATGAATTATTTTGTGTTTGTTGTCTGTGGCAGCAAAGAACATACTGAGAAACTCAATCTAAGCCTAAAGTTCCTACAACATTTTAGCAAGCATAAGATATTGGTTGTTACTGACTCATCAAGAAACGAAGGCCATATTGACCACGATAATATCATTGATGTAAAGACACCTGAAGGGTTAACCAATCATGAATCCAGCATATATTTAAAAACCGGGTTAACCCATTTTATAAAGGAGATGAATAACAACACATATTGTTATTTAGATTCAGATGTTGTGGCCATTTCGCCTAAAGTTGATGGTGTTTTTGATTATAAGCCATCACCTGTTTTGTTTGCTAAAGACCATTGCTCGTTCAAAGAGTTTAGTCCACATGCCATGAAATGTGCATGTTTAGACAAAACCATCAAAAGAAATGCAACCTTTTACAATGCAGTAAATGCATGTTTTCCTTATAATGTGTTTTCAAGCAACACCCAAAAACATCATGAAAAATCAAAATTGGACATGGCTTTCGACGAAATGAAAAAATGGCATCCCGCTTCATTTTTAAAGGCAATAAAATACCTGGCATATCGATATATTCTCCCAGTCAAAAAAGTGTATTTGTCAGATTATACGTTCAATAAAAGTAACAAATGCTGGTACGATAAATTAGGCAAAATCATACATTTTGATTACAGGTATTATTCAAAACAATTGAAAAAATTCAGCGGCATCAGATACGATAAAAAACAAAATATATGGAAAGACAAAAAAGGCAATAATATTACTCCTGAAACGCCCCATTGCCATCATTTGTCAGAATATATAGAGAGAAAGTACAACGTCAAAATATCTGATAACTGGAATCATTGGAATGGTGGTGTTTTTCTTTTTAATAAAAATGCTAAAGAGTTTTTGGATTATTGGCATCAAATTAGCCTTGAAGAATTTAAATCCAATGAAACAAAAACAAGAGACCAGTTTACACTGGCTGTAAGTGCATGGAAATTTGGCTTGCAACACCAACAAACCTTACCGTATGTATTCAATTTCATTCCCGAATACACAAATTCTGATCTATTTTGGAATACATCTAAAAACAATTCCGGTAATGGTTTGAATTCAGCGTTAAAACCCTATTTTGTACATGTTTATCACCATTGGGGTGATAGTAACTGGAAAACATGGCAATACATTATAAACCTGGCAAAAAAATAAACATTGTAGATTGGTGCGTTCTGGCTAAAATGTCATTTTATCCCACAAAGCCTTAAGACAGGGAAATAACAAACTAAAATTATAAGATTGAACACATATCGGTATTAGACAGGGGGCATTGGATGAAAAATGCATCAAGGTTTTAAAGTATGTGATGAGCCAATATCAGAAATAATCCGTTTGGCAAAACTCTGCAAGGAAATTTTTAATTCATCCAATGGCATGCTAATTATATAATTATATAAAATATGTGGCTTCATGGAAACAATAGATTGATAAAAAAAATCATCATGCATGAAGTTTGGCAATTGATCGAATAATTTGTCTTTTTTTTGTTTCCATAAAACGAATCCTGCATTTGCCTCATCATTGTTTTTCTGTTGATGTAAGTATGTTTTTACTTTTGTTTCGATCTTCTGCATTGATTTGTGATATTTACTTTCATTGGGTTTAAGGTTATCAATAAATATTTCACGAAATGTTTTTTCTCGTATCCACAATTGTATTTTATTGCACAAATCGATTAACATATTTACGTTATGTTCAGAAACCTGATCATTGGGAACAATATTGACATTCGAACAAACTTGATAAGCATCTTCCAGCACTGCTTTGCTTGCATATTGTAAATTTACATTCAAGGCATTAAAAACATGTACAAATTCCAAAAACATGCCATGGGAATTACAAAATGCCACAATATCCGGCAATTCTTTATAATTTGATGTCAAAGGACAAACAGGCATGCTGAGTATTGTGTCTTTTCTTCTGGAATAATCTATAAAATAGTCCAGGTTTTTCATCACCTGATCAAAGGATGCCCCTCTGCGAATTTTTTCATAGGTGGTTTTGTTTACACTGTCAATAGAAATGTTAAGAAAAAAATTTCCTGCTTCCATCAATGCTTTGATTTCATCAGTCAATACCGTACCATTGGTATTGACAGAAATTCTGCAATTAGGATTGACACGAAGAATATCTTTCCATATATCCCGGTATGTTTTTGATAAAAAGCTTTCTCCACCGGAGAAAATACATTCCTGTAAATGGGGGATT
>JAQIDD010000066.1 GCA_027858215.1 Candidatus Delongbacteria bacterium
CAATCTGACTGCGTTAAAGTTTTTCTAAATAGCTATGGCTATTCAGAAAAATTTATGCCTTGCATATTATTCATTATATTTGTTTCTTGAAAGAAAAGAATTAATAAAAGGTCCCTTAAGAATTTATCACATGAGTATAGAGAAAAAACAGCAAGAAATTATTGAAGAATTTTCAGTATTTGATGATTGGATGGACAAGTATGCCTACCTGGTTGATTTGGGTAATGAACTGGGAAGCATGAGTAATGATGAAAAAACAGAAGGCAATTTGATTCACGGGTGTCAGTCGAATGTGTGGATTAATGCTGAAATTAAAAATGGCAAAATGACCTTCAAGGCCGATAGTGATGCCATCATTACCAAAGGAATTGCTTCTTTACTTACCAGGGTCTTTGAAGGTGAAACAACAGAAGATGTATTGAACGCTGATTTGCATTTTATCGACGAAATAGGCTTACATCAACATTTATCACCGACAAGGTCAAACGGATTAATATCCATGATCAAACGAATAAAGGCATTTGCACTCGCATTTAACCAGAGAAAATAAAAAGTTATGGGTGAACAGGAAATTTTGTCAAATATTGTGAAAGAATTAAGAAAAGTATTTGACCCTGAAATACCAGTTAACATATATGATTTGGGTTTGGTGTATAAAGTGGATGTGGATGAGAATGGCAAAGCCTATATACAGATGACATTAACGGCACCTAATTGTCCGGTAGCCGATAGTGTTGTTATGATGACTGAAACGGCTGTAAAAAGAGCAGAAGGTGTGAAGGATGTAAATGTGGAGCTTGTGTTTGAACCGCAATGGGACAAAAGCATGATGAATGATGAAGCTAAACTTGAGCTTGGAATGTTGTAAATTACAATCATGAAACAAAACGTTGAATTAATTCAAAACGCCTGGAATGACAGAAAGCTGTTAGAAAATGACAAGGTACAAAACGCTGTGTTTGATACCATTGAAATGTTGGATAAGGGCAAAATACGTGTGGCAGAACCGGATAATTCTAATGAAAAGGGTTGGATAGTAAACCAGTGGATTAAAAAAGCGGTGATATTGTATTTTCCATTACGTAAAATGGAAAAAATTGATGACGGCATATTTGAATATCACGATAAAATACCCATAAAAAAAGGGTTTAAAGAGCAGGGTGTGCGTGTGGTTCCGGATGCAATAGCGAGGTATGGAGCTTTTATTAATAAAGGTGTCATCCTGATGCCATCATACGTGAATATAGGCGCATGGGTAGGTGGTTATACCATGGTGGATACCTGGGCTACGGTAGGTTCATGTGCGCAAATTGGTGAGCATGTGCATTTAAGTGGTGGTGTTGGCATTGGGGGTGTGCTGGAACCGGTACAGGCTGCTCCTGTGATTGTTGAGGATAATGCTTTTATTGGTTCGCGATGCATTGTTGTAGAAGGTGTTCACGTAGGTAAAGAAGCGGTGCTTGGTGCCAATGTGGTGCTGACAGGAAGTACAAAAATCATAGATGTATCCGGGAATGAGCCAAAACAGATTAAAGGATATATACCTGAACGTTCAGTGGTAATACCGGGATCTTATACAAAAAAGTTCAATGCGGGTGAATACCAGGTGTCATGTGCACTTATAATAGGCAAAAGAAAAGCATCAACAGATAAGAAGACCTCGTTGAATGACGCATTGAGGAATTATGATGTTGTGGTGTAATTTCCTGCACAGACTGACCGGCAAGGCAGGGATACTAAAAATAGTTCACTTCTTTACCTTCAATAACCGTAAGTAAATTATTGGCCAGACGGCTGGCACCAATTCTGAATAACTTATTATTAAGCCATTCTTCACCCAACACATGAGAAACGACAGCATAGTATGTAATGGCATCATCAGGCGTGGATATCCCACCGGCAGGTTTGATTCCGGCTTTAAAACCTGTCTCTTCGTAATGGTCTTTTATGGCCTGACACATCACATACACAGATACAGGATCAGCGGATTTTTTATCTTTTCCCGTGGATGTTTTAATGAAATCGGCACCGGCTTTTAATGCCAGCATTGAAGCATTGTACACGTCAGATAGATTATCCATCAATCCGGATTCCAAAATAACTTTTAAATGTGATGGTGCAATAGCTTTTTTGATGAGGTTAATTTCGGTACTGCAAAACGTATAATCGTCACTAAAAAATTTACCGAGGGAAAGCACAATATCCAATTCGTCAGCTCCATTGTTTACAGCGATTTCAGATTCGGCAAGTTTCACAGAAAGGTATGTCTGGCTGGATGGAAAACCACCTGAAACGGCTGCAATGTTAATGTGTTTGCGCGATAAATTATTTTTGGCGGTTTTAACAAAAGGAGGATAAATGCAAATAGCTGCAACATCCGGCATATCAGGATATACAGATTTCAGTCCATTGACCTTGAAAACCATAGCACGAATTTTTTCTTCATTGTCCTGGGTATTAAGGGAAGTCAGGTCATTCAATGAAAAAATGCGTTTTAATAAGATGTTGTCAGAAGAACTGAATTTGGATGAGGCAATTTTGATTTGTTTTTCAATATCTGCTCTTATGAATTTAATATTATTTGTTTCCATAGCATAATAAATTTTAAAAAATAATAAATTAATTTACCCTTTCATTGTATTCACGGGTACGGGTATCAACTTTAATGACATCACCGATGTTTATGAATAAAGGAACGTTTATTTCAGCGCTGGATTCAAGTGTTGCCGGTTTAAGCGAATTGGTCGCTGTATCCCCTTTAACACCAGGTTCTGTATACGTTACTTCAAGCTCAACAAATAATGGTAAAATAGCTGCTATCGGCATTTCTTTTTCAGCGTTGAACATGATCTGAATTTCCTGGCCGGGTTTTAACAAGTCCGGGTTTTCTATTATGTCCTGGACCAAGGTTATTTGTTCGTATGTTTCATTAAGCATGAATGTATAACCTAT
>JAQIDD010000288.1 GCA_027858215.1 Candidatus Delongbacteria bacterium
TAACCTAAATGAAATCGAAGTTTAATAAAGGGTGAGAAAAACCGGTTTATTAATTTCAACTTTTTTCCTATTATTGGCGGAAGGTTTTGATGAAAACGCGAATCATCAAAAACAAAATATAAACGCTCAAATTTTTTTAGTTTGTCTTTTTGTTTTTGCGTTGTCCAGATGTTAAAAAATAATGACTTGTTTAATACTTTTTTGCCAGCATAAATCTCATTAAATGCTTTTGTTCCCGGTATTGGTTGAAAAACAGTACAATACATGCTTATTTTTGGGTTTAAAAGCTTCAGCTTCATCAAATGCTTTAGGGTTTTGTTAAAATCCCTTTGATTGTTGTCAGGAAAGCTTATGATGCTGGTAACTGATGTACTAATGCCTGAGTTTATAATTCGCCGAATAATTTTTTTGTTTTTTGTTAAATCAGTTTTTGATTTGGTGTAATGTTTCAAAATTTCCGGGTCTCCTGATTCTATACCTATAGAGATGTTGTTACACCCTGCTTTTTTCAATGCCTGTAACTCCTCAAATGAATAATTCTCTAACACATTAACACTGGTCTGTGCACTCCATGTAATTGATAAATTTTTCTTTTTTAGCTCATTTATCAAATTAAAAACAAATGTTTTGTTTACGAAAAAATTATCATCCCTGAAATGGATATGGTTTAATGAAGGAAAACGATTGAAATAATAACTCAAATGTCTGGTAATATTATTTATGCTGTTGTGTTTCCATTTTCTTTTGTAAATGACCGGAACAGTACAAAATGTGCAATCATTAATGCATCCTGTGGTGGCAATATAATCCAATGTATTAGTGTCAATGTATTTTTCCATGTTCAGTATTTCTGGATTAAAATCCCCCCATGATTCCCATGCATTGTGATATTCATATTTGTTTAGGATGTCTTTATTCCCTGATTTATACCCAAGATTAGGTGTTTGGGTGTAATCTTCACCTTTGAAATATGATGTTAAAAATTGCATTAATGATTTTTCACTTGGCCCCTGAATCAAAAAATCAGAATGCTTATCTTTGAGAATATGATGTGGAATAATTGTTGCAGCCAAGCCTGTCCAAATGACGGGAATGTCAGCCTGTTCTTTTATTTTTTCTGCGGTTATAAAACCATCTTTTATCTGCTTGACGATGGTTATTGATGTGTATTTAATGATAGTACTAATGATGACAAGCTTTGTTTGTTCAATGTGTTTTTTCAACATGGCATCCGGATCTGATGTTCTACTATCAACTAACAGTATTTCTGCGTCCAGGTTTTCCAAAGCTTTTGCCTGCATTAAAAGTTCATATGGCGGCGTGAAATTGTATCCTGCTGTGTTTGGAAAATATAGGATTATTTTATTTTTGGTCTGTTGCATTTTATTGTCACATATTTTAACTAGTAACTAATCAATTTGCAAATTAGTAATAATATTTAAAGAAGGCAATATTTTTAAATGATTTTGGCTACACTCATCATAGATGAGGCAACCCTTCGACAAGTACAGACTGCGACTTGGTTTTGCCCTCGTTTGTACAAAATTTGTCCATTTTTTTAATATAGGTGTCAGTTATAGACCTGAGTACGGAGAATGAATAAGCGCCATCGGGAGATTTAAACTGGTCTGACATGTTTTGTTTTACTTTTATATTTCTAATTGCCCTTTCAGTAGTATTATTGTCAGGTGGAACTTTTGGATGATAGAAAAATGTAAACGGGTAATCTCGAAATTATATCAATCTTTACTTGAAGGTGATTAATTTTTTATGAATATCAGGAATGTTATCATTCAAAAGCACATCCATCCGCTTTTCATTGTAAGTTTTTTTCGGGATTATCTAATAACATAATCGGCATCTTTCATGTTTCTTTTTTAAATTCAATGCTGTTTTGAACAAATTTTTGCATACATTGCTCTACTTTTTGGTTGTGCCTTTCGGACAGATAATCTAAATATCGTAATAAGTGAAAAAATATCAGAAATTGAGAAGAGAACCATCATAAGTTTTAAAAATCAGTAGCGTATGGCAAAGTTTGGCAATCTGTATTATTATAAGGCACCTGAAGTAGGATTATTAAATTAAAGAACACAATAAATGAGAAAAAAAACATATTATTGGTTGATATTGGTTTTTATAGCTATAGGTTTAGTGGTAATAATTGATCTGTCTATAGGGGTTTTTTATGAGAAATTGGCTCCTGATTTCGGGAAGCAAAATCTCAAAATGGCTTTGAGTGCATATAAGGGGGATGCCTCCCAATTGTCAGTACAGCCACATCCGTATTTAACCTATGTCAATACACCATTTTACCATAAGAATGAATTCCGGCAGCACAACAATATGGGCTATCGAAACATCGAAAATACCAGGTTGTCAAAACCTTCCCATTGTTTTCGTATTGTAGTTATGGGTGGATCAACAACCTATGGTGATGGTGTTGATAATCCCGGCGATACCTGGCCTCACATATTGCAAAAGGTGTTAAATGATACCCTTGATTTAATGAATGATGATTGTTATGTTGAAGTCATCAACGCGGGAATGCCGTGGGCAACATCGGCGGAATTGTTAAACCACTACCTGTATAAAAACAGAAACCTTCATGCTGATTTAGTTGTGCTGCACACAGGGGGTAATGACATTCAGCCACGTGTTTTTAATAATTATAAACCGGATTATTCTCATTGGCGCAGCATTCAGGGAGGTGGAAAAAACGGTTTGAAACCAGGGGAAACTTGGCTTGTCAGCCGAAGTAATATAGTTAAATTATTGTATGCTTTGTGGTACAATAACCTGGATTATGCTGTTTCCCGCCCTTATATTCACACCAAAGAATATACTAAGTTACCTGCAGATGAGATAAGGGAAAATTTAAACAAAAATACCAACGCATCTTTTACCAGAAATGTGAGTTTGCTTTTACGGAATATTCAGAATGATGGGGCTGTTCCTGTTTATTTCCAGTTTTATGCATCCGAAGCGAGTGTGGATAAAAATGTGCATGGAACAAAACGAAAAAAAAGGGTTCGTGAACAACATATGGTATTAAAAAAGGCTTTTTATGAAAACAGGGACTCTGCTTTCAATCTATGCAGTGAAAACAACATCATGTTTCTTGAGATGTCACCAGGTAATGTACCTGAACGTTGTATGGTGGATATTTGCCACATGAATCGTGAAGGTCATAAAATAAAAGCCCGATTTGTAGTTGAAAAGCTTATGCCATTGCTTATAAAACATATCAGGAATGTGAAATGTCAGAGTGATGCTACAGAGGTGAATTATACTGAATAATAATCAGGAATGTCATTTTTAATGATGCTTCCGGCGCTGATTATAGCTTGTTTTCCAATTTTTACACCAGGGTAAATGATGCTTCCGGCGCCAATAAAACAATGCGATTCAATGATGCAGGGGCCTATAATGTTGCAGCCGGGGCCAATGTTTATATAATCCCCGATTTTCACTTTATGTCCTACTGTAGTGTTCACGTGTAAGCTAACAAATTTACCAATACTGCTTTGAAACGATGTGAATGTATTTGGATGAATAACAGACCCATGGTCAATGGCCTCTTCGTTTAATACCCAGGCATGTTTTGAGATGTATGTATAAGGTTTAACAGGCAATTTGCTGATTTTTTTGACCATCTTTTCCCTGAGGCGCGAATGGCCGACGGTAACCAAATACCTGTTATCGTCGGTATGGCGTATGAACGCAAGTAAATCTTCTTCTGTGTGGATGACAGGAAAGCCATATTTCCCCATCTCTATACTTTTTTTGGATAAATTGTTGTCAAAAAAACAAATGTCTCTGATTTTTATTTCTTTAAATAACAATGCAAGCGTTTCAATTCCGGCAGCCCCGGCACCATATATTATCATGAATAATAGTGTTTAATGTGTTCACAAATATAATCAATTTCAGCTATACTCAGCTCCGGATAAAACGGGAGTGAAAGAACCTCATTCGCTAATGTCTCTGCATTTGGGCAATGACTGTGATAATCCGACAACACCCGATGCTCATACAGGCATTTTCCATAATGAATACGGGTTTCAATTCCATGTTTTGCCAAAAGCTGCTTTAATACATCCCTGTGTTTCGTTTGAATCACAAATTTGTGAAAATTTCCGGTATAATGAAATTGTTCACTGACCATTGTTTCTAAGGGCAGATTCTTTAGTTTTGATTTGTAGTGATTTGCTAATGTTTTTCTTTTAGATAGTTGTGAATCTATTGTTTTCAACTGCCAATGGATAAGCGCGGTTTGTGATTCTGATATCCGGCTGTTAATCCCAAATTGGTCGTATTGTCCTGTTTTGGGATTTTTCCCGTTTTGGCGCGCAGCTTTGCAATAATCAGCAATTTTTTTATCATCGGTTAATATGGCTCCACCAGTACCAAAAGCATGAATGGGTTTTGTGGGGTCAAAGCTGAATATGCTTATATCACCAAGGCTGCCAGCTTTTTTTCCATCTCTTTCGGAACCAATAGCCTGGGCTGCATCTTCAATCAGGTATAACTTATGTGTTTTTGCAAATGTTTCCAAAGTATTACCATCAGGCATATTACCGTATAAATCAACAAACAGTATGGCTTTGGTTTTGCTTGTAATTTTATGTTTTGCATCATTCAAATCCATCAGGCCGTTGCCAGGGTCAATATCCGTGAATATCGGGGTTGCTCCTGCGCGGGTGATAGCTGTTGCTGTGGAAATAAATGAAAAAGCTGGCACCAGTATTTCGTCATCGCCGTTTATTGCTAATGATTTCAATGCGAAAAATAGAGCATCCGTACCACTACCACATGTTATAGTATGGTTTCTGTTTGTAAATCCGGCCAATTTTTTTTCCAGTTCATTCGTTTCATTCCCCTGAAGGTATTGTCCATCTTTCATTGCATCCGTAAATATGTCTGAAATAGTTTTCCTGTGTATATTGAAAAACCGGTCCAAATTGTAATAAAAGATATGTTTACTGGTTTCCATTGTTTGAACCATTTTTGTATGTTAATGAAGGATTATCAATGCTAAATTTGTCAATGTGCAAATCTGCATTTTGTAAAAAACGGCTTCGTAAAGTTTCGGATGGCCCTTTTTGCATTTCATTGATGATAAGACCGGGAGGCAATAACAGAAATCCTATGATACCTTTTTTAAAAGAATGAGGCCTCGGCACAGATTGCATAAGATATTCAATACTGTCGTTGCATGATGTCATTATCTTCTGTCTTGATGTTTTTTTGTTTTGTTGATTGCAGAATTGCTCCATATGTTTTTTGAATTCTTTTATGAGTTTGTCAATGGACATTTTGCTGTATGTGGTTAGTAATGTGTATTTAGATTGGTTGGTCCACCTTTCCAATTGGGTAATTATGTCATTGTATTTTTTGAAATTCTTTTGTTGAGTCAGGGTGTTTGTTTTAATCTTTGGTTTTGCTTGATTTAGCAGTTGTATTGATTTTTGAATCTCTATTTTCGGAAGAATCTCCATGGAGGCCAAAACAGGGTGATAAACAAATTTAGGATTAAGGACAACATCCCTGTCATTATAAAAATTAAACAGTTCAGGGATAGATTTGACATTTAAAGGCATAATCAGGAATTTCGCGGATAATGAAATGTTGTTTTTCAGGTGTGAAAGTTCCATGATTTGTTCGGTATTTTGAAAAACGGTTTTAAAATCGCCATTTTTTCTGTTCTTATTGTATGTTTTGGGATCAAGGCTGTCTATAGAAACATCAAAATGGGTATTGAGATTTTCAAATAACTTTTTTGTTTTATCATTCCAGATACTACCATTGGTGGATATTGAAATGTTTATTTGAGGATTGA
>JAQIDD010000225.1 GCA_027858215.1 Candidatus Delongbacteria bacterium
TTATACAAAATTAACTATATTGCAAAAAAACAGCCATGAATAAATTTTATGCATTCATTTTACTACTAGTTTCTGCATCATTGTCAGCACAGACAACCAGTAAATTTGAGTACTTTAAACACATTCAGCGTTCATCCGATGTTCGCAATCAACAAACACGGGAATTTGTACACATCATTGGTGATAACACACCGGACGAAACACTGACAATAACTACAGATACAGTGTTCACCGGTGATATGGCCATCATCAACGAGGGCAGTCTTGTCCTTGAGGACAGTGCTTCCATGACACTTACCGGGAATCTGGTCATCACTGATAACAGCAGCATTCAGGCAAATAACGCAGATTTTACCCTGAATGGAAATTTCTACGCCTTTGGACATGCAGTGACCTACATGGATTCCTGCTTTATAAACCTTCCTATGGATTACAGGTATCAATACGCGCTTATTGCATTTGATACCACTGCGCTGTCGTTTACAAACAGCCATTTTGATTTTGGAAATGGGTTGCTGAATGGGGGCTTAGATAACCATGCAAGCCTTAACATGGAGCGTGACACTTTTGCACAAACGGTTACCATGGGCCTGAGAGGCCATGCTGAATTAAACCTCAGCCATGTTTACAATGCCTGGGAATTCATTTTTGAAGATTCATGCACAGCAAGTTTTGACCATTGCACTAATCTTATTTTGTGGTTCCATTTTCCCCACAATGTAACGGCAAGCCACAGCTTTCCTCCATCGGTATGGGTAGATTCTGTGCATTTCAATAACACGGTTTCAGGTCTTGAAGAAATACCCTATTCAGTGCAGATTGATTCGTGTTACAATGTCAATTGGGGGATGTTCCCCATGGCAGGCAGTGATGTCACCATCATAAATTCAGATATGAGAACCTGCGGGGTTATTTTTGATGATGGCGAAGAACACACTGTGAGCAGCCTTATGAATGAGCAGTTTTATACGGATGATACCATCAATATAGACGACAGAAATCTGCATCTGATAAACTCCAAAATACGTACCTGGAACCTCTACACAATGGATGCTTCCGTGCTCAACATAAACGGATGCTTGTTCGGAGAAGCACTTGGAATGCAATCTTCCACAATAAACGTAGCAGGTAGCATCTGCGATGGCAGCGGTGGCTACCTGGGCACTCAAAATTCCACAATGAATTGCGCTTCATCAAAAGTGGAATGCCAAATTGTGATGGAAGAACAATCATCCGGTGGATTTATGGCATCTGAAATCTATTATCCCTGGGATGAGCATATTTTTGCAGAACATAGCATTGTAGTTATGGCCAACACAACACACAATCAGGATTTTTCAGTGCGGGACACCTCTTTTCTGGTTGAATTGTACCTGGATAGCTTGAACAATCAATCCATATACGATATGGTGGATATCCGTGGTACTGCCCGTAGCCTTGCGGGAAACGAATGCCCTTATGTGGTGACGGAATACAGACTTCACTACGCATTATCATCAAACCCGGACAGCCTGATAAGCATTGCAGATGGGCTCCAGGGCAACGTGCAGGACGATGTCATCGCAGAGTGGAATACCCAGGGACTCTCTGCCGGAAACTACGTGTTGTTCCTTGACGCTATAGTGAACGGTAATTATGATGAACCTGTGCGCATACACCGGGAAGTGAACCTGTATGACCTCCTAAGGTTTGAAACAGAGAACAAAAACGCTCCCGCCATCTGGCCGAATCCTGCAAACAACAAGCTTAATATACATACTCCCGGAAACCAAAGTGTGCCTGTGTCCATTGTTGATATGCTGGGCAAAACATGGCTTCAAGAGAACATATCCGGAAAATTTAACAAGCTTGAGATTAGTAAGTTACCTGCAGGTCAATACATCATTACGGTTGGGACTTTCAGAAGATTGTTTCAAAAGCAGTAACAGAAACACATCCTCACTGGTATTATCTGCAAATATATTTTCATTCTTACCCACTTTTATGTCATTGAAAATATTTTTATCTTCGGCACATGACACCATTGGCTGTTCTTGGATTGATACTGGGGTATTTTCTCATCCTGATGTTGGTATCACAACTGACCTCACGGGGTGCAAACAATGCCAGTTTTTTTCTTGGCAACCGTAAATCACCCTGGTTTGTTGTAGCGTTTGGGATGCTGGGTGCATCTCTTTCCGGCGTAACCTTTATTTCTGTCCCGGGCTGGGTACTGGATACGGATTTTACTTACATGCAAATGGTGCTTGGGTATTTTCTGGGTTACCTTACCATTGCTTTTGTACTGTTGCCGCTTTATTACAAATTGAACCTCACCTCCATATACGGATATCTGGATAAACGCTTCGGTTTGTCGGCCTACAAAACAGGGGCAGCATTTTTCCTGGTAAGCCGTATCATTGGGGCTTCTTTTCGCCTGTATATCGTGGCTTCGGTATTGCAACTGGTTGTTTTTGATGCGTGGAATGTCCCGTTTTGGATAACGGTCATTATTACCATTATTTTTATCTGGCTATATACCCATCGCGGTGGAATAAAAACCATCATCTGGACAGACATGATGCAAACCGCACTTATGCTTACAGCATTGATTGCCACCATCATTATCATCAGCAAACAAATGGATTTATCGGCCATAGGATTGATTGACGCCAACAAAGACAGTGAGTATTCCCGCATGTTTGTTTTTGATGACTGGCAAAGCCGGCAGCATTTTGTAAAACAGTTTTTGTCCGGCATGCTCATCACCATTGTCATGACAGGCCTTGACCAGGACATGATGCAGAAAAACCTGTCGTGTCGCAACCTGAAAGACGCCAAAACCAACATGATTTGTTACGGGTTTGCTTTTATCCCGTTCAATTTACTATTCCTTGGCCTGGGCGTGCTTTTGGTAATTTTCTCACAAAGCAATGGCATTCCTCTCCCCACCGATGGTGATGCCCTTTATCCATTGCTGGCCAAAACACATTTGGGCAACGTCGTTCTGGCGCTGTTTATCCTTGGCCTTACAGCATCAGCCTATTCATCGGCTGATTCTGCCCTCACAGCACTGACCACCTCATTCACCGTTGATATCCTGCAGGCTGATAAATTGCCGGAAAGAAAACTTAAAAAAATCAGAAAACAGGTTCATGTTGGTATGTCAGTGATGCTGATTATTGTCATCCTCATTTTTGGTATGGTAAAAGACAGATCAGTGGTGGATTCCATATTCACCGTTGCCAGCTACACGTATGGCCCTCTTTTCGGGATGTTTGCCTTTGGAATTCTCACAAAACGGCAACTCAGAATGAAGTTTGTTGGTCCCATTGCAATCCTGGCGCCCATTCTGCGTTATTTTATCAAACAGTTAACACAAGCTCTCTGGGGATATGCTTTTGCGTACGAGCTGTTGCTAATGAATGGAGGCTTGTGTTATCTCGGATTGTGGTTGGTATCATACCGCAGCAATCCTTAACATGCTGGATGATAATTGTGTTCTTGTGATGAAATGAGTCATTACAGACGTATTAATTCATTCCTCAAAAAGAAAAAGCAAAATATTATCCCGAATGATATGAATAAAAAATGAATAACCGGAAGATTATCTGATACTATCACAAAAAAATGTATCCGCCTGCCTGCGGGAAGGTAACGTTGCTTTTTCTAAATGAGAGTTTCCAAATAAAACCTCATAATTAAAACTCAAAATGGTAACTCACACCGAGCGTAAAACTCATGTAACGGGCTTCGAAACTTGAGTTGTCAATCAGTTCTCCCATGTCAAAATGGCGGCTTTGTTGTGTATGCATGGTATAATTATATGCCATATGATATGCCCATTGTTCATTAATTTTAATATAGTAATTAATACCTGCGCCCATGGTAATTATTTCATCTGCTTTATTAAACATTCTGGATGTTGTGTTTTCCGAAAACCTGTCTTTTTGCCACATGGCAGCAGCACCAGCACCAAGGTGGAAACACAATCCCATATTTTCCGATCCCATTAAGGGACCTACATCAGCAACAAGATGAGCAAAACAATTGACATAATTGGTGTTGTTCACATCCTCACCAAGGTTGATTGTATTGTAACGGCTACCGAGCATTACACCAAAATTTTCATTGAACATGTATTTTGCATCCAGTTCCACAACACCTAAATCGTACAATTGATTGCCTTCATAATCACCCATGGGTTGCATCCCTGCATATCCACCACCATTAATACTTACTGATATTGGTTTCATTTCAATCCCCTGAGCAAATATACTCAAAGAAAAAATCAGGCTTAAAACTAAGACTATACTTCTTTTCATAACGTAAGTTTTTTCTTATTAC
>JAQIDD010000254.1 GCA_027858215.1 Candidatus Delongbacteria bacterium
CAGCAGTGATAGTATAAGTTACTGGTGAAGAGAAATCATTGGCTGTAACACCTGATTCCTGAGGAGTACCGCCAATATCAGCTGTTGCTCCTTCTGATAATTCATAAGTAGCTATAAGGTTTGTCATATCAGTACCATATTCTACTTCAATGACTACTGTATGATTAACATCATCAATGGTAGCCGGTCCGGACTCTTCTTCAAAACTGTAATCCAGAATGTCCGTCTCAATGCTTGGGGGTTCTATTGTAACAGTGACAACCCAATCCTGAGTTGTGGTACCATCTTCAGCGGTGATGGTATAAGTTACTGGTGAAGAGAAATCATTGGCTGTAACACCTGACTCCTGAGGGGTACCACCAATATCTGCAGAGGCACCATAGGAGAGTGTAAACTCTGCCACGAGGTTACTTACATCAGTACCGTATTCAACTTCAATATCTACAGTGTGTGCTGCCGTATCAACATCAATCGGCGTGCCGTTATGTTCCGGGAACGTGTAAGTCAGGATATCTGTTTCGGTATTCTCGGCAACTTCATAGGTTTCAATATCAATGATGGGCACATGATCACCACCATAATAATACCATGTGGTTTCATTGATAAAATACATGTAAGTTTCAAATCCATTTGTCGGAGCGGAACCATCAATTCCTAGTCTGAAGCTTTCGCCACCACCGTAATAATATTCAACAGCGACCATTACTTCTGCCAAGCCACCAGCTGGGTCTACATAATACCCGACCCCGGGGAATGCAACCTCCCATAAGGTATCGGTTTGGGTTTCATCTGAAATGTTTTGAACACCGGTTGCTAGTTGTTCGGTCCATTCACTGGAGCCGTCATCAAACGTAAATATTTTAACTACAAAACTGGTATTCACACTGGTCATTGGAGAAATGTATACGGATGCTTTTTTGATGGTATCCGGTTCAAGAAACGTATAAATAACACCTATCATGTCTCCATCGTTACCACCATCAGTATAGTTTTCTGTACTCCATCCTCCTGTGACATTGCCATTGTTGTGTGCATAATAATTTGGCGTAATGTCTGTTTGATATGAAATGGTATTATCAGCAGGATTTTCTTCGGTCACACCATCTTCATACGCTTCAAAATTCCAGGTGTATGTACCCAACATTGGCTCCGTAACATTCAACGTATCGGTCAATGAAATGGTATCATTTTCTCCTGTTGTCAGAATAGCACCAAGGTCAGCATAATGATCGAATATTTCATCATTGTAAGGATTCAAAACGGTTGTATTAAGCGATGGAGAAGCGTCCACAGACCCAAGGTTTTTAGCTACGCCATTAAAAAACATCTTAGCGTTAGCACTTTGGAATTGCCTTTTCGGAATTTTACCATAAAAACCACTGTATCCGTAATCACTGTATTGAGGATAAAAATTCACACGGGCATCCAGCAACTTAAGGTCATGATTAGGAGCGACAAAAAACTTGATATCATCCACCATCCATGCATAATCCCATTCGCCAATATAGCGGAAACGGAAATACACTTCTGACTGATTAGCTGCCACATTACTAATGTTTACAGTAACCAGTGATGGATTAGCTGTTGACGAATTCACATCAATGTCCTCATGTACCTGAAACTGCTCCCATGTAGAACTGTCGGTACTTACCTCAATGTAGCAATTACCATTAAAGGCACGGTAATAAGACTCAAATGAAACAGCCACCGCGTCGTAATCAAAACAATCAATTGACGTATGATAAATCAGTTTTGAATCCTGACTACCTACTTCAATCCCAATAGCATCAGAATCATACATAGCAAAACCATTGGCTGCTGTGGTTGATACAATGGGTCCCATACTTTCAGAATAATATCCTGACGGGCCATCTGTTCCAATCACCCACGGGCCATCATTAGGGTTCGTGTCATCATAGGCTGTTACCCACAGATCAGGATTGGAAAAATCATCCTCCCAAATAACAGTAAGCTCTTTTGTTTGCTCAATGGGATCGCCTTTTACTTTAACAAAATCTTTGTTACGCTCCGGCAATAATGCCTGACCAAAGATCATCACTGTAATGAGTAAAAAACTCATTAAAAATGTAAATCTTTTCATAATCATTTAGTTTTTAGTTTTTAATTAAACATGTTTTAATTTTGATGCAAGATACAAAAATTATAATTAAAATAAAAAAAATTATATCCCTTTCATTCGCCTAGAACAAAATAAAAAGATAATAATGTAATAAGCAAGGAAATATGGAAAAATATTATTATTTTTGAACCCCATAAACAGTCTACAGTTATGTATGAAGATAAATTTTATTGTAAAATTTTAAAAAACAAACACTCGGTTTTCTCTGATTTAAGCGATGCTGATAAAGATACATTGTTTAATCATCATACATGTCAACACGCCAAAAAGGGAGAACTTATTTTTAAAGAAGGGGGAAAACCACAGGCTCTGATTTGTTTGATTGAAGGCAAAGTTAAAATCTTTAAAGAAGGCGTAGGTGGACGTGAGCAAATTGTGCGTCTGGCAAAACCGGGTGGATTTATCGGGTACCGGGCCCTATTTGCAAAACAGGATTACCTTGCATCAGCCATTGCCATCGAAGATTCTACTGTTTGCTCCATTGATAAACGGGATTTATTTGCGATCATGGAATCCAATCCAAAAATCAGCATGAAGATTTTGCAAATGATGGCAACGGAGCTGGGTTTATCAAACACAAGAACAGTCAGCCTGACACAAAAGCACATTCGTGGCCGCCTGGCAGAATCTTTGCTGTTTTTGATCGAGACCTACGGATTCGAAGAAGATGAACAAACCATAAAAGCGTATTTATCACGGGAAGACCTTGCAAATTTATCCAACATGACCACCAGCAATGCCATTCGGACATTGAGTACATTTGGCAGCGAAAAAGTCATCAGCTTAGACGGCCGCCGTATCAAAGTGCTGAACCTTTCTAAACTGCAACGCATTTCAGAACTTGGCTGATCAGGACAACACTTGTTTTACTTTATCTGCAATGTCTTTGCCTTCTGCACGTCCGGCCAGTTTTTTATTAGCCACACCCATTACTTTTCCCATGTCCTGCATGCCTGATGCGTTTCCCTCATCCACAATTTTTTTCACTTCAGCCTCAATTTCCTCCGGTGATAATTTATCCGGCAGATAAGATTCGATAATTTCTGCTTCCTTCAATTCAATTTCTGCCAGATCATCCCTGTTTTGTTTTTTGTCTACTTCAGCCGAATCTTTACGTTGTTTGACCTGTTTTTGTAACATTTTTAGTTCATCTGCCGGCTCTATCTTTTTCTTTTGTGAATCTGTTGCCATTAGCAACAGTGCAGATTTCACTGCGCGCAGTGCTGCCAAACGGATTTTATCTTTTTCCCGCATGGCTTCTTTCATGTCTTTCGTGATTTGTTCCTGTAAAGTCATTATTCATGCCCTCCTTGTCTGTTTGAATTGTCTTTGTATTTCTTTGAACGTTTATAGGCAGGATTTTGTTCCAGGTCAGTTAATTGATCATCGTCATGCATTTCATCCATATTTTTCAGATAGGTATAATTATCAGCATCACTATTGAAATCTGCTTCTTCATCTTCAGGATCAGGAAAATTCAGTTTAGCCTGCTTTGATGCAGCCACATCATTATCAGGTGAAACGGTTTCTGTTTTTTCTCCTTCCTCAACATGGATTCGTTTTGTTTTTTTGTTTTCATATAAACCGCTTGCAATTTCAAAGCCGGTGGCTATGATGGTAACATTAATCTCATCTTCCAGACTTTCATCCATTCCGGTGCCCCAGATAATATTTGATGACTCGCCGACAGCTTCTTCAATATAAGACGTTATTTCACTGATTTCGTCCATTTTAATCTCATCTTTACCATAAGTAAGATTAAGTAAAATATCTTTTGCCCCTTTGATATCATTGTCATTCAGCAAGGGAGAAGTCAATGCATCTTTAATGGCATTCATGGCCCGTGATTCACCTTTGGCCCGTGATGATCCCATTAAAGCAACACCACTGTTTTTCATCACGGTTTTAACATCTTCGAAATCAACGTTGATGTATCCATGCACTGTAATTACCTCAGCAATACCTTTTGCAGCGGTTAACAACACATTATCAGCCCTTTTAAACGCCGCAGAGAAATTTTCTTTGCCATAAATCTTTTTCAGATGCTCATTGTTGATGATCAGGAGGCTGTCAACAATTGGCCGCAATGCTTCCACCCCTTCCAAAGCAGATTTTAACCGCTGGGGCCCTTCAAATTTAAACGGAATCGTTACAATCGCTACGGTAAGAATGCCTCTTTCACTGGCTGCTTTGGCAATGACAGGAGCTGCACCTGTCCCGGTACCACCCCCCATCCCTGCAGTGATGAATATCATTTTCGTGTTTTTATCCAGCAGGGCTTCAATGTCTTTCAGGCTTTCTATTGCAGCCTCTCTGCCCTGTTTAGGTTTATTACCGGCTCCCAGGCCTTCTGTCAGGGTTTTTCCCATCTGTACTTTTATGGGGACAGGGCTGTCTTTAAGTGCCTGGAGATCTGTGTTGCATACCACAAAATCAACGTCACGAATGCCTTCCCTGAACATTTGATTGACAGCATTGCTGCCTCCGCCACCCACACCAATTACTTTTATGATGGAGTTGCTCTCAGTTTCAAAATCAAATTTAAAATCAGTCATGGGTTTTTGTTTTATTACCACAAATCCGCAATTAGTTTACTACTGCATGGCTAAACGGTACGCCACTTGCGAATTTGAGGCATTAGTTTTCAAAATCATCTTCTTCTTCATCCAGCATGGTTTTTATTTTGGATGTAAATTTTTTAAATATGCTGCCACTGGATTTAGTGGATTTTTTGCTTTCTTTTTCATCATTATCTTCATCCTCATCATTCTCAGGTTCCTTAATATCGTATTGAAGGATGTTTTCATCCCATTCGGGCGGAATGTCATTCAGTAACATATCATATTTCATCATCAGGCCAACACTGGTAGCAAACATCGGCTGATTAACTGCTTTCGCGTATTCTCCGGTAATGTGTTCCCGTGGAAACCCAATGATGACATCATACCCGGTAATGGCAGTTACAAGCTGCGGGAGATTTTTCAGCAAAGCGCCCCCGCCTGTCAGTACAATGCCGGCATTGATCTTGTCGGCATAACCGGATTCTTCAATCTGAAATTTAATGGCATATACAATCTCTTTCATACGCTCCTGTATCACATAAACCAATTTATTCAGCAGAATTTTCCTTTCTTCCCTGCCTTTTAATCCGGGAACTTGTATCATGATGTCTTTTTGTGATTTTGATTGCAAAGCAGTACCATATTCAATTTTCAGGTTTTCAGCCTGCGATTGAAGCACAGAAAACCCCTGTTTGATGTCTGCGGTAACCGCATTTCCACCGAAAGGAATTACGGCGGTATGTTGCAAAACTTCATTGTAAAAAACAGCCATGTCAGTGGTTCCCCCACCGATATCAACCATAGCAACTCCCATTTCTTTCTCACGCTTTGACAATACTGCATCAGCAGAAGCCAAGGGTTCGAGCATCAATCTTTTCACATCGAAACCGGCCCTGTTAACACAATTTTTAATGTTTTCCATGGAATTGATTTTACCAACAATGACATGAAAAACCGCTTCCATTTCTTTTGCAAACCATCCTTTAGGGTCTGTGATACAGTTCTTCCCGTCAAGTTTAAACGACTGGGGAATCACATGCAGAATTTGTTCACCGGCACCGACCTGCGATTTGTACATTTTCTGGATCATACAAATTACATCATCTTCGCTTACCACCCCATCCCCTGATCTAATCTCGGATTTTATACTGTTTTTCATGGACTTGACATGTTGGCCAGCAATACCGATTACTACCTCATCGATCTCTTTGCCTGTACATGCTTTCAGTTCATTTACCGCTTCAGTGATGGCAGCCACGGTTTCTTCAATATTCATTACCAGACCACGTCTTACTCCATACGAAGGCCGTTTGCCCATACCATGTATTTCAAATCGTCCTTCTTCATTTTTCTGTCCTGTAAGTGCTACAATTTTGGTTGTCCCAATATCAATAACACTCAACATTGGATTTGTATTATATTGCATCATAAGTATTTATTTTTTTGAACATACGACCTGATTACTGTATTTTAAATTTATTGTTTTGTATTTTTTCCATCCAAATTCCGAAAATCCCCTCTTGTATAACGCTTCCAGTTTTTTCATTTTATAAGCATAATTATCCAAATTTCCAAGTATAACAATATGCTTACCTACCCTGGGAACAAGTTCAAACTCGTGATCGTTGTTTATGTAAATCTGCACAATCATATTCCGCCATAATACGTCCTCATATATAAATGTAGAAAACTCCATCATATCATGAATGGTAAAAGGATATCCCCGGAGTTGTAGGCTGTCATTCCCTCTTTTAAAAGCCATAACCAGGGTGTCCGGGAAATGACCGCTTAATACAGGTACATCGGCAGTGTAATTGTATCCTGTATTCATAAGCGCATAATCATCATCAATGTAATAATGCATATTGGATTCGGTTATTATCCGCATAACGGGATTACGCTGTTTAACATCAATGAACATACTTCCATCCAATTGCAAAAATACTTCGGCACTTTGTATGGCCGCATATGAAACTATCACATCTTCAATCTTTTTCAAGTTGATGTTGCGGATTTTATTTCCGATCGGATATAAAGTATCCTTCATCAACAGATTGTAAACATCAACTGTATCAACAAACTTATGTTTATCATCAATCTCATAATTAATTTGTTTACACACAAACGAGCGATGCTCCTTCTTTACAAAACCCATAATGACAACGAAGTAGCCAATGAGTAATGCCCATTTTAAAACACCCCATATGTCTTTCCATTTATTCACTTAACACAGCTTTTATCGGGTCAATCAATCTGTCAATATCACCGGCACCCAAGGTAATCAATATGTCGGGTTTATGAGATTTTAAATAATCTGGCAATTCTTTTTTCGTAATGATCCTGGCGTTATCATGCTGCATTTTTTTCAGAATCAGATCTGAATTCACACCGGGGATTGGCAACTCCCTTGCCGGATATATTGGCAATATCAGACACACATCCAGTGTTTCAAGTGCTGAAGCAAATCCATCTGCAAAATCACGTGTTCTGGAATACAAATGGGGTTGAAAAACGCCGGCTATTTTCTTACCCGGAAACAATGTACGTACAGCATGCAGCGTACGTTTTATTTCTTCAGGATGATGTGCATAATCATCAATATAAACTACCTTCCGTGTATGTAATACGATTTCAAACCGCCTTTTGATGCCTTTAAAATCAGCTACCGCTTCACGAATATCGCGGGCGTTTACACCATACATAAAAGCCATGGCTGCTGCCGCAACCATATTTTCAAGATTGAGCCTGCCCGGCACCCCCATGTCCAGGTTTTCTATCACAGCTTCCGGAGTATGTAAATCAAACCGGTAATACATCCCATTCTGACGAAACCGTGACACGTAAAAATCAGCTTTTTCATTGAACAGATCATAAGTATAACATGATTTTGCATTTATGTTTGTTGCCGTATCGTACCTAATAAGCAAATGTTGTGGCGTTTTAGAAATAAATTCATTGAATGCTGCGGTCAACATTGCTTTGTTATTGTATATGTCAAGATGATCTGCATCCACCATGGTTACGATCGCTGATGTTTGCTGAAGTTGCAAAAAAGACCTGTCGAATTCATCTGCCTCAACGACCATTAGCCCGCTTTCTCTCCCATTAATATAATTGGAATTGTAATTAAGGCTGATGCCGCCTAAAAAAGCATGAGCTTTGTTTTTATTATACTGAAGCAAATGAGCGAGCATGGTGGAAATGGTTGTTTTCCCATGGGTTCCGGCAACAGCAATTGTATTGTATGCACGGCTTAATTCACCGAGTACTTCTGCCCTTTTCATTAGCCTGTGTCCCGACTGCATAAAAAACCGTTTCTCAAGGTTGGTATCCGGAATAGCCGGGGTGTAAATAACCAGGCTGTTTTTATCTGCTTTGATGTTATCAGGAATCATTTCAACACCATCATCGTAATGTATCACAGCGCCCTCATCTTCAAGTTGAGATGTTAGATAAGAATACGTGCGGTCATAACCGGCTACCCATTTCCCTTTTTGCAGGAAATACCTTGCCAGGGCACTCATTCCAATACCACCAATGCCAATTAAATAAATATTTTTTATGTCATTTTTTATGTTCATCATTATATCAGCCTCAATACTTCATTTGCAATTTGATTGGCAGCCTCCGGTTTGGCAAATTTCTTGATGTTGTTTGCGTACATTTCTTGTCTTGATTTATCATTGATCAGTTCTATGGCTACATCTGCCATTTCTTCTTCAGCCTGATTATCTTCAACCATAACAGCCGCATCTTTTTCTGCAAGGGCAAATGCATTTTTACGTTGATGATCCTCGGCCACATTAGGTGAAGGAATAAGTACCGACGGTTTTTGCACAAGGCATAATTCAGAGATAGTACCGGCCCCTGCTCTTGAAATCACAACATCAGCAACAGAAAAAGCATAATCCATTTTATAAATAAACTCGAAAGCTTTTACATGTTTATCGGCGGGAGAAATGGCTTCTTCAGCTATCTTCACACCGTATTTGCCAAACTGCCACAATACTTGTATGCCTGCATTTTGAATTTTTTTGTGACTTTTAGCCATGGCAAGGTTAATGGTTTTTGCTCCCAGGCTTCCACCCACAACAAGCAAAACTGGTTTTTCAGGGTTTAATCCAAAAAATTCGATAGCCTCGGGTGCTTTGGGCTTTATGTTTGTAATGTCCTGCCGAACCGGATTTCCTGTGAATACAATTTTTTCTTTCGGGAACCATTTTTCGAGGCCATCGTAAGCCACACATATCGTTTGTACGGATTTAGCCAGTAACTTATTGGTAATGCCCGGGAAAGAATTTTGTTCCTGTATGAGGCAGGGAATCCCTTTCCGTGACGCTTTACGTAACATCGGCCCACTGGCGTATCCTCCTACACCAACCACAACATTAGGAGAAAAATTGCGAATAATTTTGCCGGCTTTACGCAGGCTTTGCAATAATTTCCAGGCAAAACTGAACATTTTCAGCGATAACTTTCTTTGCATCCCCATCACAGGCAATCCGATGATTTTGTATCCGGCTTGGGGGACTTTTTCCATTTCCATACGTCCCAGGGCACCCACAAAAAGTATGTCAGCATCGGGGTGCTTTTTTTTTATTGCATTGGCAATACTGATGGCAGGATAGATATGTCCACCTGTACCTCCACCGCTTATGATAATTTTATGCTTCATCGTTTTCCCCCTTTGATGCGTTATCAGTTTGAGCATTTAATTCATGTTTCACTTCGTCTTCCTCGATTGCACGGCTCACGGATAAAATCAGTCCAAAAGCGGCACCTATAAAAACCATTGATGTCCCTCCCATACTCACAAAAGGCAGCGTTTGCCCTGTCACCGGAAGCAAATTTACAGCCACCAGCATATTTACAAATGCCTGAATTACAAGCATTGAAGCCAAGCCTGCCACCATTAAAGCAGAAAAACTACCTTTGCATTTTCTTACGATTTTTAAGGAACGGTTAAAAAATATCAGGTATAACAAGGGAATAATCAAGCCACCCAGGATAATACCGTATTCTTCAACTATGATGGCAAAAATAAAATCAGAATAAGGATGTGGTAAAATATTACGCTGAATGGATTTTCCGGGTCCATTCGGAATAACCCCCCCGGATGCAATGGCTATTCGTGCATGGTCAGCCTGAAAATTGCTTTCATCGTCTCCGGAAACAAAACCTTCAATCCTGGCTTTCCATGTTTCAACACGGCTGTTGTTTGGAATCAACAAAGCCACTCCGACAAAAATAAAAACTGCAGCCAGCGCTATTCCGATGAGTCCAAAAATATATTTCCATTGCATCCTGGCAAAAAACATCATAATCAGGGATGATACAAAAATAATCATCGCTGTAGAAAAATCGGCCGGAAATATTAACGCTGAAATGATGAGTACAGGAAACATGATGATCTTGAATGCAGATTTAAAATCAGTAATTTCATGCTTTCGTTTTGACAAGCGCCTGGCAAGAAATACTATCAAGACAATTTTGGCAAAATCGGAAGTTTGGAATGTCAAGC
>JAQIDD010000286.1 GCA_027858215.1 Candidatus Delongbacteria bacterium
ATGAGAGACTGGTATCTTTGCCCACGATTCAAGCGCTGAAAGAACGGATTGCCAAACAGAAAACGGTGGCAGTAGGCCAAAAGGCACCCGATTTTACCATGAACGACACGGAAGGAAATCCGATTACATTTTCGGATGTTTATTCCCAGCACGAATACACGCTGCTCGATTTCTGGGCCGCCTGGTGCGGACCTTGTCGACGTGAGAATCCGAATGTGGTAGCAGTTTACAACGATTATAAAGACGATGGTTTTTATGTGTTCGGCGTTTCGCTCGACCGTGAAAAAGATGCCTGGTTGCAGGCCATTGAAGATGACAACCTTACCTGGACACATGTTTCCGATTTGTCATACTGGAGCAATGCAGCGGCTCAACTGTATGCGGTAAATTCCATCCCGGCGAGTTTAATCGTTGATAAAAACGGAATCATTGTAGCCAAAGACAAACGAGGCGACGAACTGCGTGAAACTGTTGGTGGACTGGTGGAATAATCTTAGCATTTATATTTATATTATTAAAGTTTCCCACATATACGAAGCCCTATAATTGGGCATGTTAAATTTCATAATTATCTGTTCAATTAACATTTAATTATCATGTTATCAAGCTGCTGCCTGACAGACAACAGTTTTGTTGCTATTTTGATCATTATCTTCAAATTCATCCAGTGCCCTGAGCATCACCAATAGTTGCTTGCTTGTTTGGTCACTTTGCGTTAGTTTTTCTATCATTTCTTCGATATCAATGTTTAGTATCGTGGCCATCTGTACCAATATTTTAAAGAATACCTTGACCAACCGTTCCCACAAATTTAGTTCGAGCAGATGTTGCTGTGTTTCTCTGAACAGTTCGCCCATGGTTTCATAAGAACTGAACCGCTTTTGCAGGGACAATATCGTATGGGTTGCCAAAATAATAGTTGCATCTGCAATTTGTCCATCGAAATCAGTGTTCTGGCTTCCTCCTAAACGTAGGTACTGCTTACATTCTTTGAACAAGACTTCAATTGTCCAACGGATTTGATACAGTTCAATCGCCCGTATAAAAGACAGGGTCAAATCGGTTGTCAACAACAATGTCCAGTTCTTTGCATTATTGTACCGTATGAAGAAGAGCCGGACTTTTTCACCTTTATAATCAACCACCATTGAGATGTAAACGGACTTGTATTTTCGTGAATACTTACTGTTTTTTCGCAGGTTTTTGGCGATTAACTGATGGGCGTTCAATTCCTTATTGCCAACCAGGTATTTCCGCCTGTCAATTTTGCACATCCCCAGTAAATGCATAGCTCCTTTTTTAATGGAACGGACACTTTTGATCATGTAATCGTTCACAAACCAACTGTCCATCAAAACATAACTGGCGATAAACCCATTTTTTACAGCCCGTCTGAGCATCGAAACAGCAACTTCGCCTTTTTGTATATCCAATTCTTTAACCCTTTTTTGCCCGGCCGATTTGCTGTCACGCTTTTTCCGGAACTGTGATTTCAACTCTTTCTTTGATAAACCGTAAGTTCCCTTTTGCCCTTTCTCCCTGTGGAGCGAAAAGTCTGTTGCAAGCAAGGTCTTGCCATCCCAGAAGCCAAGCAAAAGCATTTTAAAACCCAATGGATAGAGCTTGGTCACATGGTTGAAAACCCTGCCGATAAACTCAATTGTTTTACCCGTTTTCTCAATGTCCGTATCGTCCAAAACAAAACAAGTTACTCCCGAAACAAAATCGCCCTTGGCTTTTACCTGCGAAGCAAATTGTTTGGCAAAGCCCAGCAGCAATTTACGCCAGTCCATCCACTGGTTGTTCATCAAACGATAAAAGGTATTGTCGTCAATGCTTTCAAGAAAATTTTTGCACCGGCTTTGCATCCTGCAAATACTTTCGCTGCGCAACCTGAAGATAAAAAGTGAAAGTAAAAGTACGGAAACGTTGAATCCTTTGCTTTTGAAAGAATCGAAGGAGCCTAAAAACCTGCCAATCCTGAAAGCGGAAAAGAAATGGAGTATCCCCTCATTGGTTTTTTCATCATTGCAAAGAACGCTCTCTAATTCGCTTAAATATGCTATTTTTGATCCCATAAGTAGTGGTTTTGTGAATAAATTGCTTTTTGATGTGTAACTAACTCAAATATAGCAATTTAAATTCTATATTACCACTACTTATTATTTTTAATC
>JAQIDD010000369.1 GCA_027858215.1 Candidatus Delongbacteria bacterium
ATATAATTATTTTATTTCATTACAAACTCCTTGCCATGCTGACAATAATGCCTTCTTTCAAAGCGTATGCTGACCGTATCAACTGGTTTACAGAAAACAAATCTATGAGAAATTTTGTAAACACCGAAGCGAGCGGGATCATTTCTACACGCATTGCTTCCATCCCCGGCATAGCAAGTCGTTCATCCTGATTGTGTGTGATGAGTTTGTGATGTATCTTCAGGTACGACTCCAAAGGGATACCAAACCATCGTGTGTTTTTGTAGATTCCCTGCAATCCGGCATTCTGAATGTACATGGAAGCAAAGGTATCAAAGGAGCCTGAACTCCCTACAAGGGTATTTACTTCATACTCTTTAGCAACATCTTTTAAGAAACCCAGTTTTTGATAAAGAAAATCTACAATTTGTTCTATTTCCTCAGGTTTCAGTGGATCTGAAGGTTCAAACCAATTGAGTAAGCGCGCAATGCCATAATCCACAGACACGCGCCAATACACTTTACCCATACTGGCGATTTGAATTTCATTTGAACCACCACCAATATCAAGCAACAAGCAAGGTTTCTCATCAAGCGGAACCGCTTCACGCACTCCCTGATAAATATATTTAGCTTCATCATCGCCTGTGATAACTACCACATCAAAACCCGTTTGATTTTTAATGTATTGGAGGATGGCAGCCTTATTATTTGCATTCCGTATGGCTGAGGTAGCAAGCACAATGTATTTCGTCACCGGATATTGTTCAATAATCGCTTTGTAGCTGATCAATACTTCCACAAGGCGTTTTTGTGCCTCCTCCGGTACATTGCCATCCGGAAATCCTTCAGCACCGAGTTTAATGGGGCTTTTTTCACTTCTGACCACATTGAGCCGATGTGCTTCCCAACCGGCAACACTCAAGTTGCAGGTATTGGTACCTATATCAATGCCGGCATACATCATCAATTCTTATACCTTAACCATTTCCACACTTCTTTGTAATTGACTTTTTTACCATACATAAGAATCCCTGTGCGGTATATTTTTCCTGACAACCAAACCGTAAAAATAAACGTAATGATGAGCAGTCCCCATGACAAAATCAAATCAAACACAGGCACACCAAACGGTATTCTGACCATCATCACAATGGGTGAGGTAAACGGAATAATGGAAAACCACCATGCCAGGGAACTCTCCGGATTGTTGATCACTGAAAACATCACAATAATACCCAGCACAAGCGGGATGGTAATGGGCAACATAAATTGTTGTGTATCGGCTTCGTTATCCACTGCAGAGCCTACTGCTGCAAACAAACCGGCGTAAAGTAAATACCCGAAAAGAAAATAAATCACAAACGATATCAACAGAAGCGGAAAATTGATGGCAGAAAGAGAATTCAAAGCCGTCTCCACGCTACGTGACAATTCGTCTTGTATGGGCTGTTCTCCCAACTGAGTCCCGGAACTCACAATTTGTTCCGTTTGAGGCATTTGTTTAAACCCTTCAACGTCTTTCAGAAAAAGGGCCTGTGCACCGGTAAATAGGACAATAGTAAGGATTATCCAAAGGATAAACTGTGTCAAACCAACCATTGCCACCCCGATGATTTTGCCCATCATCAGGGTAAATGGTTTCACAGATGACACAATGATTTCCACAATGCGGTTGGATTTTTCTTCTATCACGCCACGCATAACCTGGCTGCCATACATAAACACAAACATATAGATCAAAAAGCCTGCAATGTAGCCAATGATCATGGATATTTCTGTGCTTGTGCTTTTTTGCTCACCATCATCGCCCAATTTTATGGTATGCACATCCACATTGGTTTTTACCGCTCTTACAATATTCCGCATTTCGTTTTGGGATATACCAAGTTCTGCACCTTTGATTTGCAGCTTAGTATCTTCAAGCACCTTTTCCATATCCGATGCTATCTGGATTTTAACATTTAAGGCCGGTTGCTTGTAGGAATATAATTTTGACACCACCGTTCCGGTTTCAATAATGGACACAGGAATATAAAGCACAGCATAATACCCCCGGTCTTTCATCACAGACACCGCAGAATCAACAGAATAGCCCTCAAGGTATTCATATTTGATGTATTCCTTATCCTCAAAATGGTTTCTGAAAATAAAACTTTCATCAATTACAGCTATGGTTTTGGTTTCCGTATCTTCCATCTGGGCAAGCCATACCGGAACAAACATCATCCCGGCAAACAATATCGGCCCCAGGATAGTCATAATGATAAAGCTGCGTTTTTTTACCCGGCTCAGGTATTCACGGCGTAATATGATCAATATTTTGTTCATGGTTCAATGCTTATTCAGGTTCAACTTCAGTGCCTTCTACCAACCCAATAAAAATATTATTCATACTGGGTTTGATCTGTCTGAATGACAACATTTTCCCCTTATTGATAAAGCTTTTAATAAGGTCATTGGTTGTGAAATTATCATTCAGCCTTTTGACACGCATAATGTTAATACCATTGCTCTTTTTAATGCTCTGTATTTCATAATCTGGTGTCATTGCTACTTCAGGACGATTAAATTCCCCTTCAAATTCTATTTCATAGATATCAGGGGCATATTTGTTCCGGATTTTCTCTATGGGGCCTTCCACAACGATTTTTGCTTCATTGATCAGTGCAATGTGATCACACACTTCTTCAACCGATGCCATATTGTGGGTAGAAAAAATAATGGTGGATCCCCTGTCGCGCAACTCCCTGATTTCTTTTTTCATCAGGTTGGCATTGATGGGATCAAAGCCCGAAAATGGTTCATCAAATATCAGCAATTCAGGTTCATGCAACACGGTTGTGATAAACTGCACTTTTTGGGCCATCCCTTTTGACAACTCTTCAATCTTTTTATCCCACCATGATTCAATGCCAAATTTTTCAAACCATGCATGCAAACGGCGGGTTGCTTCACTACGGCTTAATCCTTTAAGTTGTGTCAGGTATAAGGATTGTTCGCCGACTTTCATTTTTTTGTATAAACCACGCTCTTCCGGTAGGTAACCAATGCGTTCAATATGCTTGGGACGCAGCGGCTCACCATTAAAAGTTACGGTACCTTCGTCCGGAGCCATGATTTGATTTATAATACGTATAAAGGTAGTTTTTCCGGCACCATTGGGACCAAGCAATCCATAAATACTGCCTTTGGGCACACTTACAGTCAGGTTATCCAAAGCCAGATGATTCGTAAATTGTTTGGTCAGTTTTTCCGCACTTAGTATGGATTCCATAATACTTCAATTTGGCCGTTAAATTAATCAATCTCCGGTAAAATACAGTTAATAATTTCAAAATTATTAATTAAATTACCGTGATATAAACTTACTTTAGTGGATGGAAGAGTTTATACAATAGAGTATTCTTAAC
>JAQIDD010000013.1 GCA_027858215.1 Candidatus Delongbacteria bacterium
GTAATGCCAGTTTTATTTCACTCAATTTCAGATAAGTGAGAACGGTTTTGTGGTGAACTTTTTCAATATGTTTAACGGATTTCACTTCATTTACGTAAAAAATCTCTGTATTTTGTTGATTTCCGGGATGTACCCGCGTGCAACCATCTGCCCGTTGACTACCAATGATGGCAAAAGCCAGCTGTTGTATGTCTGCAACTGGTCAATGGAATCCACGATGATGATTTCAGTTTCTGCTGAAGAGCGTTTTGCAGCTTCTTCAACCCTGGAAATCATCCGTGTGCATTTTTTGCACTTTTGGGGTGGACACAGTATTTCAATTTTGTTTGTCATGTTAAAATTTAAATTCTGTGCTGAAAAGAATGTGATTTTCAACCCTGTTGTTGCTTTTATCAGCCAGCCACCCTTGGTAATTCAGAGACAGGTTTATGCCTTGTAAGGGTGAATAGGAGACCCCTCCGATTAGGCTGTTTCCGTTCTGCAGGGAATGGACTGTGTTATCGGTTTCGTTGAGCAGACGGTCGTAACGGAGGAAAACCCCGGTGTTTTCAACTAGCTGATAGACCGAATAGACTGAAAACCCGTAGCTGTCAGTTCCCCTTGCATTGTTCAGATTATTCATGTAATTGAATTCACCGCCAAGCCGGAATTTATCGCTGATAGTGTAGCCGGCAAAAACAGAAGCCATTTGTTCGGTTGATGCGTTGTCTTTTGCTGTGCGCGCATGATAATAGATGCGGGACCGGAACTTGTCACCGGGGTTGATGTTCAGGCCGGCAGCATATTTCACCTTTCCAAAGGCATCTTGATTTACGCGGGGACCTTCACCATTCGTCAGCGCGGCATCAATGCTGAATACATCGTTGAGTTTGTAATTTGCCCGGAATCCCAAATCTGTACTTTGAATGCCCCAGTACATATCCTGAAAGGTTTGTGCAACGTAGCGTAAACCCCAGAAACGCTCCTGCGTGATGAAATGGTTCTGCAGCAGCGCTCCGCCAATCAGGGATAATCTGTCATTTACCTGCCATTTCAGGCTGGCAAATTTCAGCCACATGGTGTAATAACTTCCTTCTTTTGTTGTGTAATCCACATTGAGCATGTTGCCGGCAGAATCGGTTACGCTGATGTCATCAATGGTGGTGGGTCTTCCGCGGTCAATGATCATCTTGGCACTCCAAGATTTGTTGAACTGATACTGAAATCCCAGGTGGGCACGACCGAAACTGTATCCGTAGTGTTCATTTTCCACATCATAAGCGGCAGTACCAAAGACCTGAACGATTGGCGAAAGTTTGCCTGATGACTCATTTTTGGGGGCGGGTTTCTCTGGAACTGCTTCTGTGGAGCTTGTTGTTTCGTAGCCATTGGCTTTCCAGCCATTGATGCCATCAGCCATGAAAATGATTTCGTTTCGGTAACCCAGATTTTTGAGTATTTCAATGATGGTTTCAGCACGTCGCTGATTGGTGCAATATACCATAAGCGGATTGCAGGTCAGATATTCGACCAGTTGTTCGTCAGCATTGTCATCAAATGCATTGATGTTGACGGCATTTTCGATGTGCCCGGATGCAAACATGGCGGCAGTGCGTCCGTCGATGATGCATTCGGGGGTGTTTTGACCGCTGTTTAGCAGGGTATGTGCTTCCTGCAAATTGATTTTTGTGATGGTCTGACCGCTCAATCCTGTAGACAGCAAAATCACCAGAATGATTGCTGAAAAATGTTTCATCATTGTAAGCCGGTTTCTATATTTATAGCTTATTTATGAGACTTGCCTAAAGGATTGTTTTTATCTTATCCACAATTTCTTTTTTTACGGCTTCTTTGTTTTGGGTTTTCTGATAACGGGCAACCAGGTCTGAAATGTCTATGGATTTTTCTTTTCCCTTCTTATCAGCAACCACTACCACGGTTTGCGATTTGGCATTGTATTTATTGACAAGTGCTTTGTTTTCTTTGTCGGCAATTTTTACCGAACGAAAAGCAAGCTCATTGTCCGAAAATGATTCTTCAACCATGGATTTGATGTCCTTTTCAAGTTGTTCACATGCCCTGGCTTTGCAGCAAGACAGTTCCGCTTTGAAAAACAATACTTCGCCAGTGTTTTGTTGTGCAAAACCTGTACACGCAATTGCCATAAAGGCGATTAAAATAATTACATTCAATTTTTTCATAATTTTTAGAATTTAGGTTTAACAAAATTTATTTAATTCAGCTTATTTTAAAACAATCCGCCATATATCAATCCTGATATGGTAGCCATAACTACTACGAGCAAAACATATACCAATGTTTTTTGGGTTCCAATAACTCCACGTATCACCAGCATGTTTGGCAGGGAGAGTGATGGTCCGGCGAGCAGCAATGCCAGAGCCGGGCCCTTGCCCATGCCTGCTGCCAGGAGTCCCTGTAAAATGGGAACTTCTGTTAGGGTGGCAAAATACATAAAGGCTCCCACGATGGATGCAAAGAAATTGGCAAATATGGTATTGCCTCCAACAAGATTGGCTACCCACTCGTTGGGAATGATTCCCGCCATGGCTGTATCTCCATGTGTGGAGCCGAGCAGAAAGCCGGCTGCAAGTACGCCAAGGGCAAGTAATGGCATAATTTGCTTGGTGAAATCCCATGCAGACAAGGTCCATTCCTTATTATCCTGATCGCGTTTGTCAATCAAGGTGATGATACTCAGGCCTGTAATTCCTACTATCATTGGTATGATCGGTGATTCACTCAGGAATGCAGAGGCTGTGATGGCTGCAACTGCAGCGGCAACATGCTGCCATTTAATTTTCAGGATAGCAATCAGTGAGTACACCAAAAGCAGGCCAAAGCCAGCGGTGATGTACCATTTGTTGGCCCATATCCAGTACCAGGCCCCTTCGGTTACACCTTCAGCGGGTTTGCCCCAGTTGGCAAAAACCAGTATCAGTACAAGGGTAAAAAAGTGAAAGGCGGTTTGCCACATGGGGCGCTTTTCCTCTACATCGGGAAAATTCATCTGTTCCTCGCGTTTGGCTTTTTCTTCTTTGCGGTAAATCAGGGACATGACAGAACCTATCACCACGGCAAACACCACAGCTCCGATTATCCTGGCAACACCCATCTCTATACCCAGAATGCGGGCGGTGAGAATGATTGCAAGAATGTTTATTGCTGGTCCGGAATACAGAAACGCAATAGCCGGTCCAAGACCCGCTCCCCGCTTGTGAATGCTGGAAAACAATGGAAGTATGGTACAACTGCATACCGCCAGAATGGTTCCGGAAACAGAGGCGATGGAGTATGCCACCCACTTTTTGGCTTTAGCACCAAAATATTTCATGATGGCACCTTTACTTACAAAAACTGCAATTACACCTGCAATAAAGAATGCCGGTAACAGGCACAAAATCACATGCTCCTGTGCGTACCATTTTGCCAGATCAAACATGGCCATAATGGCTTCCTTAAAGCGGGAGCTCTCAATAGGCATGAAATAGGCAAAAACAAAAACCGCTATTATCCACCCCAGTATTGTAAACTCTTTTTTTCTTTCCATCTTCTCTTAGTTTTTTTTCGCAAAACAACGAATTGCCATCTCAAAAATTCAAAAATAGATTATCACGATGTAATAGAT
>JAQIDD010000027.1 GCA_027858215.1 Candidatus Delongbacteria bacterium
CAGTGTTTAGTTCATAATGTTCAAGATTAAGGCGTGTGAAAATTTTAAACCGCAGCATACTAACGTATTCGAGGATTTAAAATTTGAGCTACAACGAAGATATTGGACATTATGGACAATCACTAATTATAATTTTCAGATGAACCAACATCAGATATAACACGTTCCCCAAAACTTTGTATCAGCACTTTCAATTCGTCCAAAGGCATGGTTGATACATACTGATACCAAACAGATGTTTTAATTTCAAACATGGGTCTATAAAAAATAGCAGCATGCAGGTAATCTGGCAATTGCTTAAACAAATCATCTTTTTTTTGTTTCCATTTAATATACCTGGTTTCAGCTTCATTTCTATCATAGGTGGCATACAGGTAATTCTTAATTTTAGTTTCAAAATCCTGCATGGCTTTGATAAAACTATTTCCATCCAGTGTAATTTCAGAAAGAAATGACTCTCTGAATTCTTTTTCCCTGATCCAAAATCGTATCTTTTCGGAAAGCGCTTTCAACATATTAACATTATGTTCGGAAGCTTGATCTCTAACAACAAATTGAGCATCTGAACAAATACCATAAGCTTCCTCCAATACTTCCTTTTTGGCATATTGTAAATTTACATTCAATGCATTAAATACATGCACAAATTCCAAAAATATACCACGTGAATTACAAAACTCCACGATGTCCGGTAATTCTTTATAATTTAATGTCAGCGGACAAACAGGCATGCTGAGTATCGTATTTTTCCTTTTGGAATAATCCAGAAAATATGAAAGGTTTTCCATCACTTGTTCAAATGAGGCACCTTTTCGAATTTGTTCATACGTAGTTTTATTAACACTATCAATGGAAACATTAAGAAAAAAAATTCCAGCTTCCATTAATGCTTTAATTTCATCATTTAACACAGTCCCATTTGTATTTACTGAAATTCTGCAATCTGGATTGACTCGAATGATGTCCCTCCATATATCACGGTAAGTTTTCGACAAAAAGCTTTCACCCCCGGAAAAGATACATTCCTGTAAATGCGGAATTATAGGTTGAAGCTCTGCTTTAAACTGTTCATGATTAAATCCATTATCGTATTTAACTCCTTTGTGGCTGGCAATTTTTGATGAAAGTTGGCTGTTACACATCACACACTCCAGGTTACACGTATTATCTATCGCCATCTCCAGCATCACAGGGTATTTTTTGTGCTTTTTGTAACCTTCATACATGCGCATTTTTGCAGATTTAAAATTTCCATTTGCTAGATCACTTTCACAAATTTGACATTCTTCAGGAAACCAGCTACGATTGAGGTTTTTTCGGAATTTTTTAAAACCTTTTCCACGCCAGATTTCCATGAGTGAATGGTCGGGATATTTTGATATGATATCTGACTCCGCAAAAAATGACTGAGTATAACAACAGGGACTGACAAATCCTGTCATACCAATTGACATAGATATGAAAGGAGCTTTGCAAACAGGTTTTTTTAATTTGTTTTCATGTAAATATTGATTGATTATTTTTGAATAGATATGTTGTTTTTCCATTTGTCTTATTTGTTTGATTGCAAGATAAAAAAACTTAATGTCTTTAGAAATATTTAGAAAAACAATGTGCATGATAATTATTTTTTTACTTGTTATGATATTTTTTGTATCTTGATAAAAATTTTACCTTTCTTATTTTTATAAAAGGTATACAAATGAATTGAAAATGAAACACAGATTATAAACTGAACATTCCAATGGTAGTTATTGGCAACAATATCATCAATTTACAAAAGGAAAGTAATTTTCATGGTTATGATAATAATACCCTTAATAAACACTTTACTGCCGGCGAACTCATTTTTGCTGATTTAAATCACGATTTTTCTACGCTTGCCTGCATGTCGGCCATGAAAACCTGCGCTTATAAATGCATGATGAAACTCGGTCTTCATCAGTCATTTTCACCCAAAGACTATCAGGTAAGCCTGGAGAAGATAAATGGACACATTGAGGGAAAAGTATTTTTCAGGC
>JAQIDD010000343.1 GCA_027858215.1 Candidatus Delongbacteria bacterium
AGTGTAACCTAGTACCCTGTCCTAAAAGTTTTCTTAATAATTCCGGCAATTTATATTATGCCACATATTTGAGTTGACCGTTTAGATTTTTCTCCAAAACAACTTTCAGGGCATTAAAACAATTCAAGTCCTGTTCAATGTTTTTCTTTTTTGATAAGGTGATGACGTATTCAATTAAATATTTTTGATAAACAATTTTATCCAGAAGGCATTGCCATACCTTTTCATCAATTAGTTCCCAATAATCATTTGCTATATTGGCATGAAGTTTTAACTGTTTAACAAGAAACCCACTATCCAATTTTACTGTATTGTTTAGCATCGCAATAAACCTTTTCACAGTTTTTTCATGTAACCCATCGCCTGTATATTTCCATTGAAAAGGTTTGACCAACAGATTGTTCCATAAAACGACAAACCCTTTTATGGCCTCATGCATGGCATCAGGGGAATGGTATGTTTCATGTAGGCATTTTGCATTTAACATGCCAAACCAATATTCTACCTGGTTGAGCCATGAACCATGACAAGGTGTATAATGAAAAATAATACGTTTGTTTTTTCCCATCAACCATTTCCGGCGTTTATCCATAGTGTCAAGTTGTTTTTCAGGTGGGCAAATTATATCAGAATGTTTAGCAACCAATTGACATAAGCCGTAACAGCAATGGGAATTAAGGTTGTCCATTATAAAATCGAGCTGTTGGCCTTTTGGGGCAAGCTCAAAATAGGTTTCAAATACCTCAATTATTGTGTCTTTGGTATGGTTGGGCCTGCACTCGGCAAATACTTCTCCCGTATTCACATTAAACAATGCCAATACATCTGTTGTACCATGGCGGATATATTCAAATTCTTCAAGCCGTATTTTTGTCTGTTCAGTATGCAAATCTGGAGAAAGCCTTTGCAAAACCTGAATCCCGGGACATTCATCAAAGCTGTAAAAATTTTGCGGGGGGTTATTGTATAGGTTTATTATGTGTGTCATTTTAGGAAAGAAATCAGGGTCTGTAATATGTAGAAAATACTTGGAACGGTGTGGCTTTAAGTTGTTTTCGCTCAAAATCCTGTGTATGCTTGTCTTTGATATTGGCAGCCCTGTTGTTTCCGGGAATTTATTTAAATATATAGATGCAAGCCGTATTGTCCATCTGCCAGTATCGGAAAAGGGGTGTGTCTGACAGTAAAAGCCTATTAATAAAGAACGTATGTTATCGTCAAATATAGGGGGTCTGCCGCTTCTTTGGCTGTCATTGATGTTATCTACGGTTTGCCAATATTTAACAGTGCTTATATGGCAGTCAACACATCGGGAAATGGGACGGTTACCGAGCCCTTCATTACCGAGCTGTTGTATTAAGGCACGTTTAAAAATGCGGACAGTCCCAGATAAACTACCTCCTTTTAAACGAAATGAAGCTGCTGTAAGAATAAATTCACAGAGTTTTTTTTAAACCGATAAGCTCCCATAATTTGGCGCCTTTTCCTTTTAAACCCAAGTTGGAAATATGATAACGTATGCCCCTTTCACTTAATTTGTATGTTGTACGGTGTTCTAAATCGCTTGCCAATACAGAAGATGATGTTGATTTTCCCATTGCAGCATTAATAGAAAACTGCACTATCAATTCAGATTTTATTTCAGGGGTAAAAACGTAATCTTTCTGCTGTCCCCGGCGTTTGTCAATTAAGCATGACAGGTCGTTTTCCGACATATCGTTTATTAAATAGCCTACATGCGAAGAACTAACGCCAAGCAACTTTCCTGCCTGTGTTTTTGATATTAACCTATTTTCGGCAAAAGTCAAAAGCACTGCCTTGAGTTGATCTTTGTTTTTGTGGGGGACAAATATATTCTTATTGCATATTGAAATTTTATATCCATCATGAAGTTCATTTATTTGGATAGGTTTTGTATCGGTTTGTTGGTCTGTAATGCTTTTCGAGCTATTCACATTTTTCTTGCGCCGGTCAAAAAATGCAGCAACCCCATCACTTGAAATGGCCTTAATCATTGTCCGGACAGTGTTTTCAGGCAGTTTTACAACTTCAGATATTTCATTTCTTCGAACACCTAATACATATAGACAGAAAACGATAATTCTTTTTAAAACTTTTTCTCCAAATATCAATTGGGCTTTATTTAATCTTTTTAATGATAATTCGGATGAAAACGAAAGAGATTGGCAATCTAATTTATTAGCGGAATCCATATTTACAACCCTTTAAATTAATATTTACTAATACAAAACCTTATTATACATGCAAATAT
>JAQIDD010000116.1 GCA_027858215.1 Candidatus Delongbacteria bacterium
ATTTTATGATTTTTCCTAATTTAGCAAACTCACATCAAAGCGTATCATGTTATGAAAAAACTATTTTTATCAGTAATTGCCCTTTCTGCTGTTTTGATTTCATGCAATCCTGAAACATCTAATAAGAAAGAAGAAATGGAAAAATCACCAATTAACGAAAATATTGTAACTCAACTCAGCGATTCGCTGAAAGAAGCTCATCCCGATATGGATGCCATCCGCATTGAAAAAGGCGTGCAGCAAGCGGCTTCGCTCTGGCGTGAGAGCGATGGCGATGAACAATCCTTCAAAAACTTTGTGGCTGAAGCCTTCATCAGCAATGCCGAAGAACGGAGCACTGCCCTCCAAAAACTGCAGCGCAATTTTGAAATCCTCAATGGCTACTTCCACCGCCTTGCTGTGGATTTGCAGGAACCGCTGCACCTGGATATGGGCAAACTTCATGAGCTGGATTACAAATTTGGCAGCTACGATGCCTCTTCTCACCTGCAGGAAGACATGTACGCCAACAAACTGGCCTTTTATGTTGTCCTGAACTTCCCGGCATACAGCCTGGAGGAAAAAATGGAGTTAGGCGAAGACTGGACGCGCGAGGAATGGGTCGCTGCCCGTGCCGGTGACAAATTTAATTCCCGGATTCCGGCAGAGCTGCTTCAGGCCATTGCCAAATCCACCACCGAATCAGATACCTACATCTCCGAATACAACATTTTCATGGGCTACCTGCTCAATCAGAAAGGCGAAAAACTCTTTCCCGAAGATCTCAAACTCATTTCCCACTGGGGCCTCCGCGATGAACTTAAATCCCATTACGGTGAAAAAACACAGGCAGCCCAGGAAATGATTTACCAGGTCATGTTGCGCATCATTTCTCAGGAAATTCCGCAGCAGGTGATCAATTCAGGTGAATACGAATGGAATCCTTTTGATAATGTACTGTACAAAGAAGACAAAGAAGTGGAATTTGACAAAGAGCCTTATACGCGGTACGCACATTTGCTCAGTAATTTCAAGGCCATGAAAGCAGTAGATCCATACACACCGTTGTATCCAACATACATAGACAGGGCATTTTCCCAGAACATGGAAATCACCCAGCTTGAAGTTGAGCAGTTGTTTCGCAATTTCATCAGCTCAGAAACCGTTAATGATGTGGCAGCGCTTATTTCTGAGCGTCTGGGCAGGGATTTGCGTCCCTATGATATTTGGTATGATGGTTTTAAAGCCCGCACCGGGGTTTCTGAAGATGATCTGGATGAAATTACCGAAAAGCGTTTTTCCAATCCCGAGGCTTTTAACAAGGCGCTTCCCGGATTTCTCAAACAACTCGGCTGGGAGGATGCAAAAGCTGAATCCATTTCCTCAAAAATCGTGGTTGACCCTGCCCGCGGAGCCGGCCATGCGTGGGGCGCCGAAATGCGGGATGATGTGTCTCACCTGCGTACCCGAATCCCTGAAAGTGGTATGAAATACAAAGGCTACAACATAGCTGTGCACGAATTTGGCCACAATGTGGAGCAAACCATCACCTTGCATGATGTGGACCATTATTTCATGCATGGTGTGCCTAACACAGCCTTTACCGAAGCGGTAGCGTTTACGTTTCAATCGCGTGACCTGAAATTACTTGGCCTGGACAGCGAGAACCCCAGAGCTGAAGCGCTGGCAACCCTCGATAATTTTTGGTCTGCTTACGAAATCATGGGCGTTTCCATTGTGGACATGGAGGTCTGGAAATGGATGTACATGCACCCCGAAGCCACACCCGAAGAGCTTGCCGTAGCCGTGCAGGAAATTGCCATGAAGGTTTGGAATACATACTATGCCGGTGTGTTTGGTGTGGCAGACTCTCCCATTCTTGCCATCTATTCCCACATGATTGATGCCCCTCTTTACCTTTCAAATTACCCGCTGGGTCATCTGATTGAATTTCAGATGGAAGCATACATGAAAGACAACGCATTTTCTGAAGTATTGACAAACGCACTTACGCAGGGACGCCTGATTCCCCAACTCTGGATGAAAGGCGCTGTTGGCGAAGAATTGTCAGGTGAGCCGCTCATCAAAGCTACTGAAAATACTCTGAAAGAAATGAATTATTAGAAGTCCCCTTAAGATCATCAATAAAAGAGTTAATTTTTGATTCTGTGCTTGCCCATGAAACAACAAGGCGTACACAGGAATGTGTATCATTGATTTTGTTCCAGACAAAAAATCCGTAATCTCCTTCAAGTTTTTTGATTAGGGTATTGGGGAACACAGGAAATATCTGATTGGATTCCGGGGCGTAGCAAAAATTGAATCCTGCCGCTTCAATGCCGGCACTCAATTTTATTGCCAGCAGGTTGGCGTATTCTGCCAAATCAAAATACAGGTTATTTTCTAACATGCATAAGAATTGAATGCCCAAAAACCTGCCTTTGGCAAGCAATGCCCCTTTTTGTTTGAGGTGGTATCGAAAAAATGGTTTCAGGCTGTCGTTGACAATAATCAGGGCTTCGCCCATCATAAATCCGTTTTTGGTGCCGCCGACATAAAATGCATCTGCCAGGGAAGCCAGTTCAGGTAGAGTGATGTCATTGACCTGGGATGTCATTGCCATACCAAGACGGGCACCGTCAATGTACAGCAGCAAATTGTGTTTGTCACAGGTTTCGCGTATGGCATGCAATTCTTTCTTTGTATATACGGTTCCGGCTTCAGTGGTGTTAGAAATAAAAACCAATTTTGGATGCACCATGTGTTCAAAAAAGTGCTCAGCCACCACGTTTTCAATGTCTTCAGGCCTTAATTTTCCGTCTTTTGTAGGCACTTCGTTGATTTTGTGTCCGGTGGATTCCACAGCACCGGCTTCATGGGTAGCAATATGTGCCATGTCGGTGGCAATGACTGATTCATGCGGTCTCAGCGCAGCCGATATCATCACCATGTTGGTTTGCGTACCGCTGGTAAGAAAATGTACATCAGCCGATGGTTTGCCAATAAGATTTTTCAGGATATCCACTGCTTTTTTACAATATACCTCTTCACCATATCCATCACATTGCCCGTGATTGGAATTTTTTATGGCTTCTATAATTGCAGGATGGCAGCCTTCGCTGTAATCATTGAGAAAACTGTATTTCATTACGCAGCATTTTGTTTGGTGCTAAGGTAAAAAAAATAAATTAAAATTAATGTAAAATATACTTGACAAAAAGAAATATATACATTACATTTGTGCCGTAACCAAACTTGATAAGATATGGATTCTCGTTTTTTATTTTCGCACAAATTTAAAATTGCAGGCCTTATACTTTTGTTACCTGCACTTGCATTAGGGGTTTCGTTTTTCTTTTTGA
>JAQIDD010000130.1 GCA_027858215.1 Candidatus Delongbacteria bacterium
AGCTTTTTGACGACAATACTTAATATTACAGACGCTCAATAATAAAAAAATTGCAAACTCAAGGCAATAAAAAAAAAGCATCCCATTAAAACATCTTTAATTCCTTTATTTTCTGTTAATTAGATTTATTTTGTTATTTAAAAAAAAATACTTATTATTGACGTTTGAATCATAAACTTTTATTAATTTGGTCTTAAAAGAAAAAAATTATCAAAAAATTTGAGATTTTTCTAAAAATAAAGATACTTTTGTGTGATTAGATTTTTTCATGAACTAGAATAAACCTGATATAAGATGAACAAAAAAAGATCTACAATCCTTTTAGTACTACTGGGCGCCATCGTATTCCCCTTGTTTACAGGGTGTTTTGGTGTTGGAGAAGATGATCCGTTTATATCATTACGAACCAGAAAAGCACGCTTAACCGGAAAGTGGGACATCTCATCCTATTATAAAAATGTTAAGCAGATTATGGACACATCAGATCAAAAAAGAGTGATCACAGACGTGCAGCCACCTGATTACAATAAGGATATTTATATCCTGGGAACTGACAGTGTGCAGGAAATTGAAGGTGAAGTTCTAAATGGAGAAATGAGTTTTGATAAAAACGGATATTTTTCTTATGTTTTTGAATATGAAGTCGTAGAAAGCGAAACAGATGAGGAATCTTCTGGGACCACAACGGAAACAAGAACGGTAAAACGTGAAATGAACGGCACATGGAACTTTCTGCACAACATTGATGACTATAAACGGAAAGAACGACTGTCGCTGGTTGTGCTTAATGAAGCGAATTCAGTAAAAACAACGGTTGTCGTTGAATCTGAGGAAGAAGAGGGGGTGCCTGTCATTACGGTTTCCCGGGATTTCACAGTCATGAATTACGCCAACGGTGAAATGAGTTACATCTGGGAACTGGACATGCTAAAATACAAGGAAGTACACAAGTACCAGAACATCAACACTGTTGTAGTCTCAACTGATAGTGCTGCGTATGGTACTGCTTATGATGAAGTAGGCTATCAGCAACGCAATTTGACCAGAGTTGGTGATGAGAGTGCCGCTGCGACAGAAGAATTTTAAAAATACCTTACCATAAAACATTATAAAACCAAGTTTGTACAAGCTTGGTTTTTTTTATGGCTTACCACAAAGCTGCATATAGCCTTCAACTGCATACACCATCTGGATTTGACGTATAACATGTGCGGATTTAAATTTCTCAACTTTCGTGCTGAATATTACTGCCGGCCTAAACATATTGACAGATTAACCGGCTAATGTTGTTTAATGTTTGTGCTCCATTGTGTTCCCACATTCCGCAATAATCCGCGTGAAATGTTGCCGGATCTTTTATTTTCTTTTGTTCCATCGCTTTAAATTCATATTTTTCACTGAAATAAGTTGCCAGATATTCCTGTTCTGTTTGTCCAGGTGTCGGTATTAATATGGCTTTGCGCTTTATTTCATATAAATCCATTAAGGTAGTGTAACCCGAGCGTGTGATCAGCACAGGAGTATGTTGCATAAGGTATTTCAATTCTGCGCGTTTTAAATGACTGATTACCCTCACATGTTTATCTGTATGATCGTATGAAATTTCCGGTTGGCCGGCGATCAGCCAAATTTGTCTTTCATCATCTGAAAAAACATGTCGTAATTTACGGATAAACAATGAGCGCTGTGGTTCCGGTCCCGATATCACAGCCAGCACATCGGGAACCATAGTGGATGGTTTAGGCGTGAGTTCCAAAAAGCCCGACAGGCTGCCAAGAAAATGATGAGGAAAATTAAACGTACCGGAAGCATGGGCCAACTTACCACTTAATCCTCCCTTACCAGGGAAATCAGGAATAAAACAAATGTCATAATTTTTAATCAAGCGACGATGTATGTATCGAATTAAAGGCTGAAACATTTTCAGGTAATGTGGCATAATAACATTTACCTGATGTGTTATATAACAGGATTTCACCCGTGAGTGAAACAAACCAAACCGGTTATCGGAAATTATTAATTCCGGATTTTCCCTTTTTACATATTGTTTTATCCATGTTCTTTCGTACAGCAGATCCCGTAACAAACCCGGCACCTGGGAAAACAACTTTAGCATCAGCAAATTATGCCGTGAATACCGTATGTTGTATGATCTTATGGAAACAATGCGTATGTCAGGCAATTCCTGCCTGATCATTTCATCGGAAGGAGAGCCGGCAGCAACCGTTACCTTGTACCCTGAGTTTTGAAGAGACCGGATAACGGGGATCATTCGGCTTGCATGGCCTAATCCCCAATTTAGGGGAGCAATCAATACTGTTTTTTGACTTTCCGGCATCAGTTAACCTGAGTTTTATGACCACTGACTTCTGCCCTGGCAGCAATTTTTTTCAGTTCGCTTTTCGGAACCGCTTTTACCGTAGAATCCGGTGTATCCCTGGCAATGGAATATATCATCACCAAATCAGGATGGATTCTATCCAGCTCCTGCAACCAGGCACTTAACTCTTCTTCTGTTGTGTTATCAATGAGTACCCCTTGTTTTTGAAACCTCACAAACATGGTTTGTATGATGCGTTTCCCGGCAAAATTCCGAATGTTTTCAAGATGCCTTTGAAAATCAAATGTTATCTGCGGCTGGTTCATTGCCCGCGCAGTAGATTCAATGGCAGAATCCAGTTTCAGCAAAGGCATTTCCACTTTTTGCAATGCATCATTCACAGCTTGCTTATGCAACAAGGTAGCATTGGTAAGCACAGCGATCTTAGCAGCAGGGAAAAAATCATTCCTCAATTTTATTGTGTGATCAATGATAAGATCAAAATCCGGATGTAAAGTCGGCTCACCATTTCCGGCAAAAGTAATGACATCCACAGGTACATGATTCTCATGCAAACGTTTAAATTCATTGTGCATCCGTTGTTTGATTTCAGAACCGGCAGGCAATTCTGTGTTTATCCCCTGCGTCCACCCACATTCACAATACACACAATTGAATGTACAGACTTTCGAATCCACCGGTAAAAGATTTATCCCCAGCGAGTTTCCCAAGCGTCTCGAATTAACAGGTCCAAAAACAATATCGTCAAATAAAAATGTAGCCATTACACTAAAACTTTTAATTCTGCATTTTCCGGCCAGTGTTCAGCATTGACACCTTTTCCATAAATCAGGTTGATTCCCGGTTTTTTACCGGGCCTAAGGCTACCTATGCTTTTCTCCAAGCCGAAAAACCTTGCAGGATTGATGGTTATCCATTGCAACATGTCTCCTAACGGGATATCACTTATGCCATGATGCACAAACATTAACTCATCAAAGATAGACAAACTTGACACGGAGAGCAAACTGTCTGTTCCCAACATTAGCGGCAACTCAGATTTTCTAAGGATATTATAAGGAGGGTAAACACCTGATATATTATAATTTGAACGAGGACATAAAACAAATGCAATCGTTTTATTGGTTTTCCGTGCCAGATTTTCAATGTTATTGATGTCCTGGTTGGTAATGAAGGTATTGTGCACCAACATAATTTTATCCGTGTACCTAAAGATTTCAAAAAGTCCCTGAACCAAATCATCGTGATGGACTACGGGTTGATAATTATTTTCCAGGTCACGATACAGATTGTAAAGCTCACCCTTCTGTTGGTACAATTGAATTTCATCGCTACTTTCTTTAAAATGTATAGATGTAATCTCTTGAGAACCGGAAAAAATCTTTTTCAACATTGATATATTAGAGGCGGATATGGTGTATGGAGCATGCAGGGCAGGATATATCCGTTTTTCAGGATGTTGTTCAACCAGAGCTTTGTACTTTTCAGCTTGCTGCTGCAATTGTTTCTCATTCAGCATATAATATTCAAAAAAACCAATGTGCTTCAATGCTGATTTTTCAAGCAAATTCAATGCATGTCCGGAATTCATCACATCCGATACGGCAACCGTTCCGGAATATTTTATTTTCCTGACCTGGTTAACCATATTGTCTGCACAGGGCTGTGCCAGGCTCTTACGGGACCATCTGACATGCCTTATAAAATTACTCATTCCCGATTTTCCGGTAAACACAGCATCTTTAAAAGATAATTCAAGATGAACATGGGCATTTATGAAGCCAGGTGTCAATATGCCGTGATAATATTCAGTTTGTGCAGGTTCAGATTTTTTCGGGTCAAATCTGCCAACATCCACAATCATGTCATTATCATCCAGTCTAATCAACGGGCTTTTAATCCATTGATAACCATCATAAGCCATGCTGGCAGCAATTTGTCTCATTTCTTACTTTTGTTGTTCTTATAATTATATGTGACACGCAACTTGTCATCTGTTTTATCAGTATGGTCATTATTTTCATCAGGATATCCACAATGCCTGCATGATTTATCACCCGGGTTTAATTTTGCACCACACTTTATACATACGGGGTTATGCACAGATTTTTCAATTTGCTTGATTTCTTTCTGTACAAAATCTTCGATGGCGCGCCTTACCATGCCATTCACCACCAAAAGACATAAAACATACACCAGGAACAAGGAAATAAGGCCAATAAGCAAGCTAATCATGATGCTGCTGCTGGTAATAAACATAGAAATAAAAACAATGCCAACTACAAGTATCAGAGCAGGAGTCATATCAATTTTATACCACAATTTTTTGTCATCATAAGAAACCGTAACAACGAAACTTAAAAAACCAAACACCTTGTCAAAGCTGAAACGGAACCAATTCCGATGCTTTTGACTAAGCGAATGTTTTCGATCAACATGGTCTCTTAACAAAAAAAAACGTGATTGCGAAAACTTAAAATCCGGGTATTCAAACGATGTAAACCCGGTTTTATATTCAAAGGGAAATGACACTTATTCCTGGAGTTTTTGCGTTAATTTTGCTTGTTCTTCATTCAACACTGCAAGCACATCATCGTATATTTTGTGTAATGTTTCAATGTCATTAACAGTGTAATACCTTACGGTATTGTTGAAAACATCTTCATCAACATTGTATTTTTCAAACACCGAATGGTACAATTGTACACGTGAAAAATTCTGAGTTTCAATCATCCTGCTCACAAGCATCCCATCCACCTTATGAATGTCCACAAGTATCATGGTGAGCGTGTCTTTGTCAATCAGGTTATCCGGCTTTTCTGTTTTAGCCTTATCATTATGACAGCCGGATATCATTATTGCTATCCACAGCATCAATATGACGTAAGTTATGTTTTTTTTCATGTCTTGATCAATTTTTTTGTTGCTTCTGCAGCAAAAACAAAATTATTAAATTCTTCATTGCCCGCTGAAAATATTTCCGATTTATTTCCTTCCCACCATTTTTCACCTTTGTGTATAAACAGGATATAATCACCAATTTCAACCACTGAATTCATGTCATGAGTATTGATTACTGTGGTTATGTTATAATCTATGGTAAGCCGTTTCAGCAACCTGTCAATGCGGATGGAAGTAATAGGGTCAAGGCCTGAATTTGGTTCATCACAAAATAGGAATTTTGGATTCATTATAATGGCTCTTGCAATGGCCACTCTTTTCTGCATACCACCACTGATTTCACCAGGCAAAACCTTATTAGTTCCCTTCACTCCTACCCTGTCAAGGCATTCATCAACGCGTCGTTTCTTTTCTTTGACGCTGTCTTTTGTAAACATATCGAGTGGAAATTTCACATTGTCTTCAACCGTTTTAGATGTAAACAGTGCACCACCTTGAAACACAACCCCCATTTCTCTGCGTAATGCCCGCCAATGGTTTTGTGTCGCTGTTGTAAATTCCCTTTCCTCAAAAAATATTTTTCCCTTATCCGGTTTAATCAAGCCAAGTACGGATTTAAGCAACACTGTTTTTCCTGATCCGCTTTGTCCGATGACAAGATTTATCCGTCCAGAACTGAATTCTGCTGTAATACCGTTCAGCACCTTTTCACCGGAAAATTGTTTATGTATATTTTCAATTTTTATCATGTCAACATCAGTTGTGTAATAATGAGGTTAAAAATCAGCACCAGTATGATGCTGTACACCACAGCCATTGTGCTGGATTTACCAACCTCAAGCGCGCCTCCTTTTGTATAATACCCCTGATAGGCAGAAACAGAAACAATTAAAAAGGCATAAACAAGCATTTTTACCAGGGTATATAAAATATAAAACGAATGAAAAAACATGTGGAGGCCATCAAGGTAATCATGAACGGTAACTACTTGTGTTAATAAAGATACAGCCAAACCGCCGGCTATTCCGAGAATGATTGATACCAGCGTAAGCAAAGGAAAAAACACAATAGCGCCAAATAATTTTGGTAAAATAAGATAGGATACGGAATTTACCCCCATGATTTCCATGGCATCAATTTGTTCTGTAATGCGCATGGTACCAATTTCAGAGGCAATATTTGACCCCACTTTTCCGGCCAGGATTAGACAAATGATAGTTGAAGAGAACTCAAGCATCATGGTATCCCTCACCGTTAATGCAATCAAATAATTCGGAATCAGTGGATGAACAAAATTGATTCCTACCTGCAAGGTAAGCACTGCTCCCATAAATACAGACACAATAGCAACTATCCCTAGTGAATCAAGGCCGATCAATAGCAATTCCCTCAAACCCTGTTTCCTGTACATTGAAAATTTTTCCGGCCAGGTAAAAAGTTTTCCAACCAGATAGAAATATTTTCCAATGTGATAAAACAATTTCATAGCAACACAGTTAACAAAAGCTTTAAATAAATTATGACATGAATTTATGATGTTAATGGATAATAAACTAATAAATTGTATTGATGGTATAAATCATGCCTAAAATTTTTAAATATTTAGTTTTTTATCTTATTTTCAAACTCTAATAAAAACATTGGATATGAAACATTCTGACTATTGTGTTATTATGGCTGGTGGAATTGGTAGCCGGTTCTGGCCTGTAAGCACAACCAATACACCCAAACAATTTATTGATATGCTTGGGCTTGGAAAAAGCCTGTTGCAATTAACTTACGATCGTTTCAAAAAGATCATACCAGCTGACAACATCCTGATTGTTACATCAGAAAAATACAAAACCCTGGTAATGGAACAATTACCGGATGTCAAACCGGACAATGTATTAACTGAGCCCATGCGCAGGAACACAGCACCATGCATCAGCTATGCCAATTTTGTCATTCAGTCAAGAAGAAAAAACGCCAATGTTGTTATCACACCATCAGATCATTTGATCATAGATGAAGAAGCATTTGTGTCTAACATTCAAACGGGGCTCGGCTTTGTCAGTGCAAGGGATGTGTTATTAACAATCGGAATAAAGCCTACACGACCGGATACAGGTTATTGATACATTCAACTCAATGAAAAATCTGACGTTGATAACAGGTTCAATAAGGTTAAAACATTTACAGAAAAACCCAATTCCGAATTGGCAAAATTTTTTGTGGAAAGTGGAGAGTTTTTGTGGAATGCAGGTATTTTTCTTTGGTCGGCTGATAGCATACAGGCAGCATTGAGCACACATCTACCCGAAGTTTATAATTTGTTTGCCGAAGGTAGAAATAAATTTGGCACGGAAGAGGAACGGGATTTCATCAACAAAGTGTATTCCGAATCAAAAAACATTTCCATTGATTACGGCGTGATGGAAAAAGCTAAAAATGTATATACCTTATGTGCGGATTTTAGCTGGTCTGATCTGGGGACATGGAAGAGTTTATATGAAAACAGTAAAAAAACCACCACAAAAAATGTCATCACAGGGAGTGATCAAGTGATCGTAAATAACACGCATGACTGCCTTATCCATATTCCAAAAAATAAAGTAGCTGTGGTAAATGATATGGAAAACCATATTATTGTTGATTCAGGTGATGCTTTACTGATTCATAAATTTGGAAAAGAACAGGAAATCAAAGACATTGTGAATGACATCAAACGGAAATTTGGCGAAGACAAGGCTTAATCGGTGACCGGAGGTCGGTAAGCGGTGAGCAGTAATCAGTAATCGGTGGTCAGTGGGTAAACGGCAAGATTATCGAAGAATCAACATTTAAAGCTCTGACAAAAAACAGGCAAAGTAACAATCAAAAAAACACCGTTGGAAATTTCCAACGGTGTTTTTTTGATTTTATACTGACAAGACATTCTTAATATTCCCACAGGTCATGCTCATATTTGAACAATTCATTCTCTATCCTTTTTCCTTCAAGCATGGCATCAATTCCCAAAAGGTAATCTCTGACAAACCTGTTATCATAGACATTGCTTTCAATCAACACATGTGATTCAAACCTTCTTTTTAAGAAGATATCATCAAAGGTTTTTCGTTCAGCATCGTTATAAGTATTGAACACTTCATGATTTGCAAAGATGTCTCTGTAATGCGGATAATAAATCCAGAACAGGCGTTTGGTATATTCCTGTCCACTCACATCCTGGTATTTTGCAACCGGTGCCATGGCAATAATCCTGACATCCATAACAGACCGTTGTTTATCAAACACCCATTCTTCCCATAAAATTATGGATTGAATATCACGTTTGTTTATTGATCTTTGTTTGGTTACATTTATCATTTGACCTGTTAGCGTATCTATTTCTCTTGCCTCTTCAGAATAGGTCAGTACATTTTTACGTTCCATTGTATCTTCAATGGGAATTGGTTTTCTGTACCAATTGGTAAAATCCTTCGGGTCAAATTCAAACATAGGTTTGCGTTTTGCTTCTGAAGGATTCAAAGCTCCAATATTATACACCAGATAAGTAAAATTTACACGTTTCCTATCAGGTTGTTTGCCTTCCGGGTAATCAACCGGCTGCAAAGGAAAATACAGAGGATGATTTATTTTTTGACGCATATCAATTTCCCTCAGTATCCGTTTCGAATACATCGCATCAGCTTCCCTGATGTTCTGTAATGGAACTGGTTCCCGTTTAGGCACATGTTCCCTGATGTATGCTCCATCCAGGACGTCGCCTACCTGTGCTTCGACAGGCAAAAACGCTCCAGAGAGAAGCAAAACCATAGCAAGAGTTAAAATGTTTTGTCGTTTCATAATTATCTGAGTTCTAGTGTTATCGGTGCTGTTTGAACAACGCCGGAAGGCCCTTTCACTTTAATGGACTCAAAGTTAATCTGAGTTCCACGGCCTAACCCGCGTAACGCTTGTTGAGCATCAGTGTTCAGGCTTCTTCCCTGAACAGGAATAGTAGCTTTCTGCCCTCTGACAGTATATGCAAACGTAAAGCTTACCACATCAAAACGCACTTCAAAGGGGAAAAAGTTTTTACCAAGCGAAGCCATCAGAATTCCTCCCATGACATCATCTTTGTGCACTTTACCTTCACTGTATGCGCCGTTCAATTTAGCCATAGGCGTTGGTACATTGAGCACACGGAATTCTTTTGTTCCCAGGTTTTTCCTACCATCCTCAGTATCCACAGATACACTAATATTTAGCTTCCGGGTAGTCAGGCTTGTTACCTTAACAACGTAATCTTCACCACGGCGCATAAGCCTTCCTCCGCCGGATATATAAGCATTCACTCTTTCCTGAGGATAACCGGAAACAGAAATCTCAACCGGGTTATCAATACCACGGTAAAACACATTTAACCCTGAAGCAGACACGGCAAAACCCGCCTGGCCTACCATATACTCAGTTTTAAAAGGCAACAATTTCACACCCACTTTTGATTTCCATTCTATGAGGCCGCCAAACTGTTTTGTACCAACATTCTGGCAATTTTCAATCATATATTTACCTTTTCCATCCACAATAAGCAATGTATCATAATCTACTCCCAGCTCTCCACGCATTTCATATTTATCTTTTCCAGCATCAATGGTATCGTAGAATGGATATTTGGTGCTATAAAATATGGTTGGTTTCAGGGATGTATCCCTTGCTGCAATAAACACATTAGCCTCGTAAGATCCCCCACGAACCACGTAGGATTTTGTAGCGTTCACAACGGCTTCTATATCCGTAATGGTGACATCCAATTCATCTACGCAGGTAATCAGCCTTTCAATAACATCGGCTTCTGTATTACGTACATCTGCCTGCAATTTGGTCATCAGGGCAATAGAACCTACAAGAGGCATCCCTTTAAACAATTTTTCCTGCCATGTTTTGGGTTCCTCAGGGTCTTTCAGGTCATCTTTTGTTTCCAGGGCTGACATAATATTATGATATATTGTTGATGAAGTATCACTTACCTCTTCCAACCCTAACAACATTTCTCTGTAATCTTCAACCCACATCCTGAGGCTGTCACCTTTCATGGGGCCTTGTTCACCAATCATTATTTCAGGTGCCGCATCCAGGTTATCTTTTTTCTCAATGTTATTGATGTCTGCATCGGGTCCATCAGCGTTTCTGACAATTTCCCATTTGAGCCGCTGAATATTACTAACAAGTTTATCACTTCCTTTTTTGATCTCCATGGCTTTTTCATGCGTTGAACTGTATTTTTCAGGTTGCATCGCATTTAAGCCTTCGAGTTTTGAATAAAGGCTTTTTGTCTTCGAGTGAAAATTTTCTGTAGTTTGTACCAGGCTATCATTCACATAGACAAACGCGTTTATAATTTCACCCGACACATTAAGAGCCAACAATGCTGTATAAAACAAATACATCATTTGTATCATCTTTTGTCTCGGGGTTTGTTCACAATTTGCTGCTGCCATAATTTATAATTTACAAATTTTTAAAAACATTAAACAAAAACCTTAGCCTTTATTTACCGTCATTGCAGACAGCATATTACCATACACTGTATTAAGTGCAGACAGGTTGGAGCCAAGCCGGGATACTTCTTCTTTAAATCGTTTTGTATCCTCAACTGAGTCCTGGAGGCTTTCCATAACTTCATTCATGCCACTGTAAAGGCCTTTTGTTTTCTCCAATTGTTCATTGGTTCCTTTCAGTTGCAATTCATAAGCAGCATTCAATGCTGTCAGGTTTTTGGTCATGTTTTCAAGTTGATCAGCATATGTATTTGATGAACCGGTTGTTTTTTCATATTCCTGGTTCATCGCTTCAGTGAGTTTTTCATAAGTTGTTGCCAGATTACTGCCGGACTCCCCAACAGCACTTGCTGATTCGTTGTAAGTTGTTGATAATTTCTCGGCTGACTGATTCAGTTTTTGTGCAGATGATCCATAGGATTCTGCAAATTCACTGACTTTATCAGAAGCTTTTTGAAAGTTTGAAACGTAATTATTGGTTACAGTTGATGCATCAGAGACATCCTGTAATTTTTCAGCGGTTCCACTCATTTTACGTAAACCATCTCCCAGTTTTTCAAACAATTCCGGTGAAATCTCAGCACTTTCAATCATAGCATCAAAACGTTCCAGCGCAGTCTTTTTAGATTGGACTGCCGATTTCCTGTCATCCGTATCAATCGACTCATCAATACCAGCCAATTCCGGATATACAATACTCCAGTCGTATTCTTCATGCAAGGGCTCAAATGCTGACATAAAGAAAATAAGAGCCTCAGTTGACAAACCTGTAATAAGCATCATACTGGCTCCCGGGAAGTGTTCAATTTTAAACATGGCCCCCAACAGCACCACAGCTGCACCCCATCCATAAATATAGGACATTAACTTTTGGTACATTTTACTTTTAAAAATTTCAGAAAAGTTCATAGTTGCTAATTTTTTTTGTTAATCCTCTGTTAAAACTTTTTAATTAATTAATATACTTGTGAATAAGAACCTCCGTCATCAAGATGGCGACCCAGATAGGTACGCACATTTCTAAACCCGATGTAAGCTTTTGCTGAATCCTGGTATTCATAAGTTCTGGTACCATTTTGCATGTAATAGGCTACATCTTTCCAGCTTCCTCCACGAATCACCTTACGTTTCAATGCTGGAGGATCATCGGGATGTGCATAATATTCATAATCGGGATTTAAATCGTGTGTAAATCTGAATGCGGATTCATCATATGCATTCCGTGTCCATTCCGCTACATTCCCGGCCATATCATAAAGACCATATTGATTGGGATCATAAGTTGCTACCATTAGGGTTTGAACACCACCATCATCATAATAATTTCCTCTCATGGGCTTAAAATTGGCAATAAAACAACCGCTGTAATTCCTTGTGTACAATCCGCCCCATGGGTACATAGAGAGATCAAGTCCTCCACGAGCAGCATACTCCCACTCAGATTCTGTAGGTAACCGATATTGATTAACATAATAATCCCTGGTATCTCTCTGATATGCATTTTTCAACATCGACCGCCATTTTGAAAAGGCAACAGCCTGTTTCCAGCTTACTCCAACTACCGGATAATAATCATAAGCTGGGTGCCAAAAATACATTTGGGTCATAGGTTCATTATAAGAATAGGTATAATCACTCATCCAGCAAAGGGTATCAGGATAAACAGGAATACGTTCATGCATGACAAAATCAAATTGATCTGTCACATCGCGATCTTCAAAATCTTCCCATTCCCTCTGCCGTTTCAGCTCTTCTTTATCTTTAATTGTTCCCTCATATTCTTCTTTTTCGGGATTCCAATGACGTCCAATTCTCAGACCATGGTCTTCTTCTCTGTCAAAAGCACGTTGAACGTTCTGTTCCACTTGGCGCCCGTCTTCTCTGAAGCTATGTTTTTTAGCTGCCTGTTTAAGATCAACCCAATAATATTCATAATATAAGGTATTGGTGTTAAGATCAATTCTACGCATAAAATGGTACAATTCCGGTGGCGGTTTTAGATACAAATTACTGTTTTCAATCAATGCTGCCTTAATTGTAGGATCACCATAATCTACTCTGGTTCCCCAATCAAGCAATCTATAACCATCGAAGTTGTACGAATCGTACCCAATAGCTTCCAGTACCAAAGCATTCGGACTAGTTTCATCGATAGCCCGGAAAAAATCCCTTCCTTCGGCATCATAATTTTCCGGCGGATTCTCAGCCAATACGGTCATGGCCATTGAGTCTCTCACCCAATACACAAATTGCCGGTATTCACTATTGGTTATTTCGGTTTCATCCATCCAAAAACCCTGAACGGTAACTGTTTTGGATGTAGCCGTCATTGCATTTGGGACATCCTGATCACTTGGGCCCATGTTGTATGAACCCGGAGGAACAAACAACATACCATACGGATCAGGGGTGTACCACACCGCTCGGTCAACACCTACGAGATCTCCACTACCATAATTGCCGCAACTGGCAAGGATGATTGTAAGAATCAGGCTTATGAATAATAACTTTTTCATAATATATGGGTATTAGTAAGCTTCAACATAAAATTAATTTATTATAAACGTCTTACACTACGGTATCTTCCAGGCGATCTGCTGAAATCGGCATTGAAACAATACCTGAGTACAAGTTCATGCGAACCGCTCTGGTAAGAAGCCATATCACTCAATACAACATCATAACTATATCCGACACTTATTCCGTTCATCAGGTGAATACCAACCATAGGCACAACGGCATCATCATACCTGTAGGTAAGTCCACCCCAGAACTGTTTATTATAAATGAACTGGCCGTTAATGCTGAATTGCACTGTGGCCATATCTGTTTGCACAAGCATTGATGGCTTGAGTTCAAACATGGGGTTGGGTAATTGATACACATACCCACCAACCAAATAAATATGCCTTTTTAAATACGGCTGATATTCGTCATTAGCATTGAACTTAAATTTGGGCTCAAGCATATGAAGACCTGAGATCCCGGCATAAAGATTGTCAAATCTATAATATACTCCCAAGCCAGCATCAAAAGCCATTTTGCTATCCATATGAGGTATTGCGGGATCAATAAACACCTGTTGACCTCTCAGCGATTCAGGTGACACCCAATCACCATCAATGGATTTATTAATAACACCTAAATTCACTCCAAAACTAAAATTCCCGACTGCCAGTGGCAAGCGGTAAGCATAATTCGCATAAATGTTGAGGGTTTTTTCAAACCCAATGCTTTCCTGCAACGCGGTTAACCCCACTCCACTACTTATTGCAGGGATCGGCATATCTGCACAAAACACAGTGGTTTGAGGTCGCCCCTCACCAAAGCCTACCCATTGCTGGCGATGTACTGAAGTTACACATATGGCTTCATTACTGCCGGCATAAGCGGGGTTATAGCTCAATGTATTAAAGTTAAATAAACTAAAATGTGAATCGCTTTGTGCGTGCACTACACCCGACAAAACAATCACTGAGATAATTCCTAAAATTAAACGCCTCATATCTGTTATATTATTCAATAACTACCATTTTAGGGCTTCAGATCGTAAAGTAAATAAAAAAAACATTACCAAACAAACTTTATTAACAATTTTTGTTAATAAGTTTTTATTTTGTTGATAACTCTACACATCAAAAACCTTTTTAACATCAGCGAAA
>JAQIDD010000349.1 GCA_027858215.1 Candidatus Delongbacteria bacterium
GTAAAGACATTATCAACAGGAAAAAAACCTACTTATGGATTCTGGCAAATCAGCGTGCAGGAAAAAAAGAAAAAGCGGAATTGAATGCCTTAATGGGAAATGATGAAATCAGTAAAAATGAAAAAATAAAATCTGTGCGTCACATTTACGATAAACTGAATATTTCAATGCTTGCATCGGAAAAAATCAATATGTTTTTCGATGAGGCTTCAAAACTTATTTCCAGGGTGGATGTGGATCCGGGTAAAAAATCAGACTTAAAAAGATTTCTTAGCCAATTAAATAAAAGAGATTTTTAATGTGTTTCTCTGTAATCCAGTTGTGCAGAAATAATTTGTGATTGGTTTTTCCATAAAAGATGCTTTTATTTTATCAGAATATGTTTACATTTGTAATGTTGTGTAAATTATTAAAAGAGGAAAAATGGCTAAACTTACTGGTGAAATTGTTCAGGTAATAGGTCCTGTCGTGGATGTCATGTTTAACAACAAAGACGATAAACTACCAAACATCCATGATTCACTTGAAATAGATCGTGAAAATGGAGATGTGCTTGTGCTGGAGTGTCAGCAGCACATAGGCGAAAATACCGTTCGTACTATTGCTATGGATTCTACTGATGGCCTTTACCGGGGGGTGAAAGTTACATCCGATGGCAATCCGATTAAAATGCCTCATGGTGATCAGGTCAAAGGAAGGCTGATGAATGTGATAGGAAAAAGCATTGATGGTATGAAATCCTTAGATACATCAGATGGTCATCCCATCCATATTGACTCTCCCGGATTCGATGAGCTTTCAACATCTACGGAAGTTTTCTATAGCGGTATTAAAGTCATTGATCTTATTGAACCCTATGCCAAAGGTGGAAAAATTGGTTTGTTTGGTGGTGCCGGAGTAGGAAAAACCGTGTTGCTGCAGGAACTCATCAACAACATTGCTATCGGATATGAAGGCCTCTCAGTTTTTGCCGGGGTAGGCGAAAGAACCCGTGAAGGAAATGATCTTTTACGTGAGATGATTGAGGCTGATATTGTAAAATATGGTGATAATTTTAAAAAATCCCTGGAAAAAGGCGGGTGGGACTTATCAGAAGTGGATTACGAAAAACTGAAAGATTCCAAACTGGCAATGGTGTTTGGCCAGATGAATGAACCACCGGGTGCCCGTGCTCGTGTTGCACTTTCAGGTTTGACCGTGGCAGAATCTTTCCGCAGCGGGGAAGGTAAGGACCAAAAAGGAAAAGACATCCTGTTTTTTGTGGATAATATATTCCGCTTTACTCAGGCAGGATCAGAGGTTTCTTCATTGCTGGGACGTATGCCTTCAGCAGTCGGATATCAACCTACACTGGCATCCGAAATGGGAGAATTACAGGAACGGATTACATCAACCAAACACGGTTCAATTACGTCTGTTCAGGCTATTTATGTGCCAGCTGATGACCTTACTGACCCGGCACCTGCAACCACCTTTTCGCACCTTGATGCAACCACTGTGTTAAGCCGTAAGATTTCAGAGCTTGGTATATATCCTGCTGTTGATCCGCTTGATTCATCTTCACGTATTCTTTCCCCTGAAATTGTTGGCGATGAACATTATGATACTGCTCAGCAGGTAATTCAAATCCTCCAACGAAATAAAGAACTGCAGGATATCATCGCCATACTGGGTATGGAAGAACTATCTGAGGAGGATAAGCTTACCGTACATCGCGCCAGGAGAATCCAGCGTTTCCTGTCACAACCTTTCCATGTTGCCGAAGCGTTTACCGGCATCCCGGGAGAATTTGTAAAAATAGAAGATACCATCAAGGGATTTAAAATGATCCTCAACGGCGAGGTGGACAAATATCCTGAAGCCGCTTTTCTCCTGGTAGGGACAATCGAACAGGCCATTGAGAAAGGTGAAAAAATGCTTGAAGAAAACAAATAAACACTATGTTACTGGAAATCATAACACCGGAAAAATCCGTATTCAAAGGTAAAGTGAAAATGGTTCAGGTGCCTGGCACCAAATCACCGTTTCAGATGCTGCACAATCATGCCCCCATCATTTCCTCCCTTGAAAAAGGCAAAGTGCGAATCGTAAAAAACAACGGTAAAGAAGAATTTTTCGAGGTAACAAGTGGCGTTATTGAAAACCACAATAACGACATTAAAATATTGGTTGAGCAATAGTTTCTGGATAGAGTAAGAGGTGTTTACGGATATTTAGTTTGATATCACATTATCTCATTATTGTTTTACACTAATTTTGTCAATGCAAAGTGATAGGCCCCTGTAACTACGGCCTGCGATGTTCCCAAAGCAGATTTCATGATGCCGACACGGGGGTTGTGGTTATACCTGTACAATGCTTCGGTTTTTCCTGGTAAAGCCACCTGTTTTTCACCACCGGAGGCAAAAGCTTTGAAATTACTTTCATCTTCAAGGGCATACACCTGATGGGTAAGGCGAGGCATATGTTTGCCTTCAGGGGTGATAAATTCGGAGTTAAGTTGCTTAATCAACGCAGGCATAAACAAATCCCAGGCTTTGGCAATACCACCGCCAATCACCACATTGGAATCATACAAACTGATAAGGGTGGCAATAGTATCCCCAAGGTTGTAGCCGAAAATCCGGTATGTTTCCAAAGCTGCCTGTTGTTTTTTTCCAATGCCATGTACAGCCTGTTCATAAATATCTTTTGGGGTAAGGAATTCTTTATCACCACTGAGTTTCCGGTAAGAGCGTTGTATGCCCCGTATGCTGATTGATTCTTCAATGTTGGCATCGGGATATTCCGGGTTACGCATCAACCATATTTCATTGGGCATGGAATTGTCACCGCGTAGCAAATGCCCTTCATTTACCACTCCAAGCCCAAATCCTGTCCCCAATGTTAACCCAACCAGGTTACGGTAAGTTTTCCGGCTTCCTGTGGCTTTCAATTTATTGTTTAAGTCTGGCAGGCAACCACAGATGGATTCCCCATACGCAAAAAGGTCGGCATCGTTATTGATGAATACCGGAATCCCGAATTTTTCTTCCAGCAGGGGCCCAAGGGCTACACCATCGCGGTAAGCAGGCAGATTTCCCAGGTCACCAATGATCCCATTTTCATAATCGGCAGGACCGGGAAAAGCAAAGCTTAAAGCAGCCACAGGTTCTGGTTGTTGTTCAGCTAGTGTTTCAAACCCTTCAACTATGGTTTGCAGGCTTTTATTGAGATTATTAGCATAAGAAGGTTTTTGAATGGGCTCACCAATGATTTTATTGCCTTTGACAGCATAAAAAACAAAGTTGGTACCACCGGCATCCAAGCTTAATATTAACGGGGCTTTATGTTTCATGCGCTTCGTGTTTTGTCACTAAACAGTGTGAATATAAAAAAATAAATGAATATCAACAAAAGTAACTACTCACCGAAAAGACGGAGAGGCGCAACGTTTAAAAATTTATTGCTCTATTCTAAAATTTAACGGACTATCAGGATTATACAATACCAAGA
>JAQIDD010000152.1 GCA_027858215.1 Candidatus Delongbacteria bacterium
CAGGGCGTGATTTCCCTGAGAGCCCATGGGAACAACTCTGGGGTGCGATCATGGCAGTATTTGACAGTTGGAACAACAAAAGGGCAATCTATTACCGTAACATGAATAAAATACCCCACGAATGGGGAACAGCAGTAAGTGTTCAAGCCATGGTATTTGGTAATATGGGTGAAAAATCTGCCACGGGCGTTGCCTTCACAAGGGACGCCGCTACCGGCGAAAATGTTTTCAATGGTGAATACCTTATCAATGCCCAGGGCGAAGATGTTGTTGCCGGCACCAGGACACCGCAACAAATCACAAAAGCAGGTTCAAAACGATGGGCCGAATTTGCTGATATCACAGAAGAAGAAAGAAAGAAAAAGTATCCATCCCTGGAAGAAACCATGCCGGAACTGTATAAAGAATTGTATGCCATCCAGGAAAAACTGGAAAATCATTACCAGGATATGCAGGACATGGAATTTACCATCCAGGAAGGCAAACTCTGGCTGTTGCAAACACGTAATGGAAAACGCACAGGCGCTGCCATGGTTAAAATGGCCATTGACATGCTCAAAGAAGGCCTGATAGATGAGAAAAAAGCGCTCACACGCGTAGAACCTAACCGCCTTGATGAGTTACTGCATCCGGTATTTGATAAAGAGGAGCTTAAAAAAGCAGATGTGATAACAAAAGGATTGCCTGCCTCACCCGGAGCAGCAACAGGGCAAATTGTGTTTTTTGCTGATGAAGCTGATAAATACGATGCATCCCTTCTTGTCCGTATCGAAACTTCCCCTGAAGATCTTGAGGGCATGAATGTAGCGCGTGGTATTTTAACAGCACGCGGAGGCATGACATCACATGCTGCAGTAGTTGCCCGCGGCATGGGAAAATGCTGTATTTCAGGTGCAGGAAGCATGAAAATCAATTACAAAGCACGCACACTTACTATCGACGATAAATCATACAAAGAAGGCGACTGGATTTCGCTCAATGGGACAACAGGAGATGTGTATGATGGCAAAATACCAACCAAAAAACCCGAACTCAGTGGAAGTTTTGGCAAACTGATGGATCTGACCGAAAAACATACTAAAATGCATGTGCGCACCAATGCTGACACACCCGCTGACGCCAAAGCAGCGCGTGATTTTGGCGCAAAAGGAATCGGTTTATGCCGCACAGAACACATGTTTTTTGAAGGTGGACGTATAAAAGCAGTGCGGGAAATGATTCTGGCTAGTGATGAAACTGGCCGACGCAAAGCCCTGGATAAAATCCTGCCTTATCAACGCGAAGATTTTGAAGGTATTTTTGAAGCCATGCATGATTTGCCAGTAACCATCCGTCTGCTCGACCCACCACTTCATGAATTTGTTCCTCACGATCCAAAAAACCAGGAAGAAATGGCCAAAGAAATGGGTATTTCCGCTGAAGAAGTAAAAGCAAAAGTTGAAGAACTCAGTGAAGTAAATCCCATGCTTGGACATCGTGGTTGCCGCCTTGGAAACACATACCCTGAAATTACCGAAATGCAAACCAGGGGCATCATTGAAGCAGCCCTCAACCTAAAGAAAAAAGGCATTACGGCTATTCCTGAAATTATGGTGCCATTAACAGGCAATTTGCAGGAAATGAAAATGCAGGAAAATATTGTCAGGGAAACCATCAGCAAGGTGTTTAAAGAAACAAATGACAACATTGATCATCTTGTCGGTACTATGATTGAAATTCCCAGGGCAGCACTTACCGCAGATGAGATTGCTCAGTCTGCGGAATTTTTCTCTTTCGGGACAAACGACCTGACTCAAATGACCTTTGGCTACAGCCGTGATGATGCCGGTAAATTCCTGCCCATTTACATTGAAAATGGCATATTAAAACATGATCCCTTCCAGGTGCTTGATCAGGAGGGCGTTGGACAACTGGTAGAAATGGGCATCAAAAAAGGTCGTAAAACAAAACCAGATCTTAAAATTGGCATTTGTGGAGAACATGGTGGAGAACCGGCTTCTGTGAAATTCTGTCACAGGGTTGGAATGAATTATGTATCTTGTTCACCTTTTCGTGTCCCCATTGCCAGGCTGTCTGCAGCTCAGGCTAATATTGAATAATCATATAATTTAACATCAGCCCTCATCAACACCCCGCATGCCGCAACGGCATGCGGGGTGTTTTGATTGTTAAGATACAACCAATCGTTTTAGATAGTGTTCGTCAATAAAATCATTGTCTTGTTCATAATGTTTGAGTTCGAGGTCTGCGAAGTATTTAAAACCAAGGATTTTACTTTCGTAAATGACTGTTTTAAATACGAGCGTAACGAAGAAATCAGACATTATGGACAGACACTAAGTAAGTATTTTTCAGGCAAGCGTAACGCATAAGTTGGGCTTTTCTTGCAGACACTACATAAGACCATACCCCCGGAATGTGTGAGTTCATAAACATTCGTTTACTTCACAGGAATAACATTTATCCCCTATAAAAATGAAAACGCTAATGGGTTATTGTACTAAATATACACCTTACTGATGTACTTCCAGGTTGCCCCCATTGCTCACATCAATGGTAAGTTCTGCCCCATTGGATGAATTGACCTCAATATCCAGGCAGTCTGCTCCACCTCCTGTAATTGTAGGCTCATAAGGAGTTCCACCTGGTATTACCACTGGAGAAGTAGATGAAGGGACAGAATATTTATCCCAGTTACATGGTTCAAACCAATCGTTATTTACAGTACCGATCCATCCCCACACCCCGGGAGTGCCACCAC
>JAQIDD010000287.1 GCA_027858215.1 Candidatus Delongbacteria bacterium
AGGTAAATTCCATAAATATCGTTTTGAAAAACAGCATCAACACTTGCATCGCTAAAATAAATATAACCCCATGCACCTGCGGTATCAACAGTATTTGATGTAAATGTAATACTGTCGCTGCTTGTGCCCTGAGCAATTAATGTTCCGTCAATTTGCATAGATAGCCCGCTGTTAAATTTTACTATAACTCCCGGCTCAATTGTTAAGGCAACCCCATTATTAACAAGAATGTTTCCCGTAACAATATATGGGCTATTGGCAAATGTCCAAACTGTGTTAGAAGATACTAATCCGCTAACATCTGTTGCAAAAGTACTCACTGTTGCAAAAGTGAGTATAAGAATTGCGATAAAAGTAAATATTGTTTTCATCTTGCTTTTGTCAGTGTTTATCGTGCTGACGCCGCACTTTTAAATTTGCAATTATTTGTCAAAGTTACTTCTTTCGTTTTCTTGGTTGCATATAACTCGTTTATCCCCACACAAAAAGTGCTTATATTTTTCATCTAAGCGTGTATATCCACACCTGTTGTTAAGGTTTATTTGTCGAGTTTCACAAGGTTGTTGATGAAAACTTGAATTATCATTTTGCTTCAAATTTAGTATTTTATTTTAAACTCCAAAGGATTTTGATTAAAAATTTAAGGTTTTACGTGCCCGGCTATGAGCGGTGCGGGTTTTGAAAACTTTCACATCGTAACTACCGGTGTGCTTTATTATTGTTTTCATTTCGTAATTAACTCTTTCAGCCAGCATTGCTTATGAGCCTGTATTATCCGTCATAATTTAACTTATACTTAGTTCCCTTCTTTTCTCCAATATTCAATGGGGCAAATGATACAATAATAGTGCAATTATGATGCAATTTACAGTTTATAAAATGAACCAGCTCCTTTTGTGCCAGAAGATTACAAAATATCTTTTTCAACCAGATCTTTTAAATCTCTCGTTGCAGTCATTCTTGCCACTGCAACCAATTCTTGATGTTCCTTTCAGGATATTTTCAGCAGAGATAGCAAAACATCATTTCTGGCGGATACTCTTTTATAACAATGAACGGCAACTCCCTTATCGCCACACAAAAACTGTGAAATAATCAATTTATGATGTATATCCACTCCTATTGTTGCTGATACTTATTGCCAAACATAAAAGTAATTATTCCGTTTCACAATGTGTATAATTTGAGTGTCCGGAAATATTTATGAACAATCAGGAAAACAAAAACTGATTCTTTTTGGACTGGATTGATATTATTTGTTTATTTTGTAGAGTTAAATTTTAATAACTAATTTTTTGTCATATGAATAAGAATAGAAGCTTACTTAAAGCAGGTCTTGCCATTTTGTCTTTTATTGGCTTATCTTTTTTCGTTTCTAGTGAACCGGCAGAACCCACCTCTTTTGATGAATCATTATTGCATGGGAAATGGGTAGAAGGAACTGTGTATGAACGATATAATGCTGACAAAACTGGCTATACATGGGATACTGCAGATGATGTTTCAGAAGAAGAAGCGCAGGATTTTACCTGGAGCTTAGACGAGGATCAATTGGTCCAGATCCATATTATGGAAATTGGAGGTAATATCCCTAAAACTTATACTGTTACCGAGCTTACTGAAACAAATCTCACTTATAAAGACGATTACGGTGCGACACATAATTACACAAAGGTTCAGGAATGAAATCGATAGCTCATCTATCTCTTTACAGGTTTTGTGATTAACACGAATAAAGCATGAAAAAAACGCTCAGAATTTTTAAGAATTCAATGATAGCACTGCTATTGTTAATTATAATTGGTGTTATAATCACAATGTGGTTCGTTTTAACCCCGGCGAGAATTACGCCCATCGTTTCCAATCAGGCAAACAAGCTGTTAAACTGTGAAGTCAGGATAGGAACCGTTGATTTAACATTTTTCAAGACATTTCCCAAACTTGGGCTTCATGTTGAGAATCTCACATTGATTAATCCCACAAAAGGCGCTCAATCTGATACCCTGGCACATTTTGATGATTTTATTGCAACAATTGACCATAAAGAATGGCGGAAAAATAAGTCCGTTGTTCTGAATGAAATCCATCTGAAAAATGGTGCGGCAAATGTGTATATCGATAGTTTGGGAAATACCAATTATGATATCTATCAAGCAACAGATGATAAAGAAGCCGGGGAAAAGACAAGTCCGGAACTGCCGGATTTAATTGATGTTCAAAAAATCGAAATAGAAAATTTAAAAGCGAATTATATTGACGAACAAAGCAGAACAAAAGCGAAAATTACCAATCTTAATTTCTCAATGCGCGCAAAATACAAGAAAGCATCCGGGAATGCTAAAATGAATCTTGATATTGATAATGTACAATATTCAGTAAATGACAGCTCACCGATGGCTGCCAACATTGATGATTTCACTTTTTTTGTCGATGGCAATATTGCTGATAAGATGCTTGAAGGCGTTGTAAAAACCGAAATAAAATCAATCTCATTTTCAACAAAAGACACAGCATATCTCGACTCAACAAATCTGCGTTTGAATGCGCCCCTGTCAATTGACATGGATGATGAAAGCATCACATTAACAAAAACCGAGCTGGCAATTAACACACTGGAATTTGTCCTTGACGGATGGGCAAAACGCGGTGCTGAAAGTGACATCGAAATGGATATGAATCTAATTACTGAACGATGGGGACTGGATGACATATTTGCCTTGATTCCGGAAGATTATCAGCACTTGGTATCTGATATTCATTTTGATGGCGATATCAGGATTTCAGGAAGAGCAAACGGGTTTTATAATGACACGTCAATGCCAATAATAAACACAAATTTAAAAGTTAATAACCTGAATGGCACCTATGCAGACCTGCCATACAAATTTTCGAATACAAATGCCGATATCAACCTTGATCTTATCACAAATACCGATAAAGCAGATGTGATCATAAACAATCTGAGTACCATCTTAAACAACAATGCGTTAAAATGCAGTGGTTCCATCAAAGATGCTACGGGATCACAACAGTGTGATCTTTCACTGCTTGCTAACATTAACCTTCAGGAAATCAAATCATTTTTGCCTGACAGTTTAAATGTTGATATGTCGGGAATTGCAGATTGCAATTTTAACATCAATGCACGCCTTGAAGATTTGGTCAATACGGATCTAAGTAAAATCAAGTCAACCGGGCGTATTAACTTTACGGATTTAAAGGCCTTGTATCAGGACAGTATGTATGTGGAATCAGCGAGTCTTTCGCTTGGGTATCAACTTCCGAGTCCGAATATGGCAAGCAATGATGCATTCAATGAACTCATTCAGGCCACACTATCAAGTCCTGAATTAAACATAACAATCACTGACAGTGTAAACACACTTGCCACGGCTACTGCGGCAGATTTGACATTGGGTTTATCCAATGTAATGGACACAAGCGTACAGCCGTCAATGGGACTGGATTTTGCATTTGACTACCTCTCTGCCGAAATGGATACCATAAAGGCTGAAATCATTCAACCCAAAGGTTTTGCCAGCTATTATCAGCCCGAAAACAATAAAAATGTATCTCTAAACCTGTCATATCAAAGCAATGGTATAAATGCCATCCTTGGGGAATATGCATCAATAAACACAGAGTTTATTACCGTATTAGCAAACGCTACCCAGGATACGACACAGGAAAATCCACTGTTGCAATGGAGTCCGAACGTAAATGTCGATTTTAACAGTGGTAAAATTCAACTTGCCGATTTACTGTATGATGTGAACATCCCTCAAATTAAGTTCGATTTTACGCCTGAGGAGTTTTACATTGAAAACAGCCGGTTTGAAATCGGGGAATCAGATTTCAACTTAACAGGCAGCATTAAAAACTTTGACAAATATTTCAGAGATGAAGGATTACTCACGGGGAATTTAGATTTTATTTCGGAAGAAGCAGACATCGATCAATTGATGGAATTGATTGATGGCATGGGCTCAAAAGACACCAGCTCAACAGAAACACAAACACCTGATCCTGAAATGGCCGAAGCCGCAAGCTCTGAAAGTGATGCAGATCCGTTTATGGTTCCCAAAGGCATTGACATTACATTGAATGTAAATGTCGAAAAATCACACATAAACAATTCTCAGTTAAACGATTTAGGCGGCACCCTGGTTTGCAAGGACGGCACCCTGGTGCTTAAACAAATGGGTTTCACCAACGATGCAGGCCGGATATTGTTAACAGCAATTTATCGTCCCGAACGTAGAAATCATTTATATACCGGGGTGGATTTACATTTTCTTGATGTTAATATTTCGGAAATGCTGGAAATCATTCCTGAGCTTGATACGGTTGTTCCGATGTTGAAATCTTTTGCCGGAAGAGCAGAATGTCACATTGCGGGTGAGATGTATATGAAATCAAATTATGAGACCAAATATTCAACGCTTCGGGGTGCTCTTGCTATCGAAGGTGAAGACCTTGTTTTGCTCGACAATGAAACCTTTGAAAAAATATCAAAACAACTTATGTTTAACAATAAAACCGAAAATGTGATTGACAGCATGAATATGCAATTGACGGTTTTCAGAAAAGAAGTTGATGTGTATCCATTTCTTATTCACATGGATAAGTACAAGGCCGTTGTTTCAGCCCGTTATAATTTAGATAACAGGTACAATGCTCACATCGAAACTCTGGCTCCGGTTCGTTTAGCTCTGCAAGTGAAAAACAGCGAGGAAGATCCGGATAAGCTAGCGTACGAGTTGGTTAAGAAAAAGAATAAAACCATGTACAACCCCGAAAAAGCAACAGCCATACAGGAACGAACGCTGTATCTGAAAAAACTCATATCCGACTCCCTAAAGGAAAATGTGGATAAATACGATACGGAATAGGTTTGGGGGTGGAAAATTTTAAGTCAGTTCAGATTCGGGCGTAGAGATTTACACACAACTCATTTATAATAACCACACCTCAATCATGTGTACCTTTTTGTACCCATTTAAAAACTCAACCAAACCAAGCTCTTCCGCTCCCTCCTTTTCTTTCCTGTTCTTCTCTGTCATGTTGCAGCTTGTGCCAGGTTTTATTGTTAATAAACACACGAATATTAGAAAATAAAGGGTAAAAACTAAAGTGTGCGGGAAAAGATTTCAACTAAGGGTTGAACACCATTTCAGATACCCTGGGGGATATCCTACACATGTGGTTACATGCCCGGGTGTGTGTTGTATTGGTTGGGGAGCGGTTTGATAAACGTTCCGCAAATATGTATCAGCTGCGCTTCCCTGGCGCGTCTTGCTCACAGGCTTTCTCTAAACGTCAGAAAGTAAACTCCTGAGTAAGGAAAAATGGGTCATCAAAGTTTAATTGGAAATTGTTTATAAAACTCAAAGAGGCTAATTATTTCCTGTCGTAATTTATTGCGGACAAATGCTTTTAATTCAGGATTTACAAGTTCCCCCAATCCATCAAGAAGATGTTTGTTTGGCATTTTTTCAATCGTTTGTATGCATGTGTCTAAGTACTCTGTTAAGTCTTGATTCATGCGGGTTTGAATGATTTTTTCATTGATTGGGGTTTGTTGGCTCATCAAAAACCAGGTATCGAAAATATCCCGATTTGTAATGCTTGCTCTATCTGTAAGCGCACAGAGTTTATGGGAAAACATATCGCTCTTGGTCATGACTTTGACATGAATTCCCAATAGATTTTTTATTTCATACTGATCCTCAAATTGTCGATGAGATACTTCAATTTTTAATTTTCGCTCATGTTGCCCATAATCTAGAACAAGGATATCTCCGTAAAACTTTCTTGCTTCATCATGAATCTTTCCATGTGTAAGACATAATTGTCGCAGTTTGTTATATACTGATGCACTGTTGCTGGTATCCAATAAATTGAAATCCAAAGCAACGGAAAACCTGGGTAAATCATAAAAAAACATAAGCGCAGTTCCTCCCTTAAACCCAAGGTTTTTACTCAATTCAGCATCAGAATATATGGATTTTAGTAGCTGCAAAAGGTGAAATTTATGTTTGTTGATGTCCATCATAACTCAAAAGTTAATTTTGCTTGCTTATTTAGTGTTTGTGAGTTGTAAACCGGTAAAAGTTGAGCGATTTTTTCTTTGTTTAAGGGATTTGTATTGTCAAAATAGAATGCTTTGTTAAGGTATAACATATCTAATGCGGCTCGTTCAGGAGTAGCAATATTGATACCATTAGCCTTTCGGGTTATCCCGGATAAGTTGCTTATTATTTCACCTTTAAATTGTCGATATTTATAAAGCTGATTGTCTATAATTATTTCACGAGAAAGGTAACTTGCATTTGTTATTGCGGAATCAAATTGAAAGATAATTCCTGTACGTTGCAGCACATATTCCAGCGATATATAATTGGGTGTAAACAACAAACAAGCCAGTTCTTCCGGATTGTATTTGATTTTAGTGTATATGCCTCTGCGTGGATTCCGGAGCTTCCCTGTTTTGAC
>JAQIDD010000293.1 GCA_027858215.1 Candidatus Delongbacteria bacterium
GCGCCCCACCTGGTACTTTACCGATTCCAGTTTTGTAACAACCTGTTCAGCCTTAAATTTATACGCAATGGCCCACCGTGGCGATTTTGCTGTCATACCGAGCTCTTCCTGCATAGAAAAATCATTCACTTTCAATACAATACCATCAATATCATAGGGCAGGTTTTTTCTGTTTTCATCCCAGTAATCAACAAAATCAAAAATATCATTGTGATTATTTGCTAATATCATGTTTTCAGGCACCCTGAATCCCCATGTTTTAGCAAGTTTCAAACTGTCATAATGTGTTTTGGCAGGCGTATCTCCGGCCACCATGGAATAAAGAAAACAATCCAGCTTACGCTTAGCCATTTCAGAAGATTTTTGCATTTTCAGGCTTCCGGCAGCGGCATTTCTTGGATTGGCAAATGGTTCTTTGCCTTCTTTTTCCCGTTGAGTGTTCAATTTATCAAAAACAGGCCGTGGCATGTAAATTTCACCTCGGATCTCGAACAGTTCAGGGATGATTTCACCCTGAATTTTGAGCGGAACGGAATGGATAGTACGCACATTATCGGTAACATCATCACCCTGATAACCATCACCACGGGTAACAGCACGTGTCAACACTGCATTTTCATACGTCAGGCTGATGGATACGCCATCATATTTCAATTCACACACATATTCGGAGTCTTGTCCCAGCCCTTTATGAACACGTTGCAGAAAGGCTTGCAGCTCTTCTTTTGAATAGGTATTGTCCAGCGACAGCATGGGGGACCTGTGTTTTACCTGTTCAAATTCCTGGTTGATATCACGGCCTACGCGTTTGGACGGAGAGGCTGGGGCATCATATTCGGGGTGTTCTTTTTCCAGTTTTATCAATTCATGCATCAACTGGTCATATTCAAAATCCGAAATTTCGGGCTGAGCATCCACATAATATTTTTTATTGTGGTAATTCAGTGTTTTCCGCAGTTCTTCTATTCTTTTTCCGGGGTCTTGCATGTTTAATTATTTTCGTTTACACATCGCATAACAACCAAGTTAGCTCAAGCTAAATACAAATATTGTTTAAAGATAAAATTTTTAAGAGATTTGTACAAGAAATGTCAGCTTATGGAAAAGATAAAAAACATAATGGCAGAAAAGGGGTTTTACCATTGTTTTGGTTGCTCCCCGGACAATCCCAGTGGGCTAAAATTGGAATTTTATAAAGATGATGAAGAGATTGTTTCATATTTCGAACCATCATGGTATTACAATGGCTGGGAAGGCATCATGCACGGTGGTATTATTGCCACACTTATGGATGAAACAGGCGCCTGGGCAGTGATGCATTTATTGGAAAAAACAGGAGTCACTACCACCTTGACTGTAAAATACAAACGTCCTGTAAAAACACTCAACGGAAAAGTGGAAATCCGCGGAAAGATAGAACAAATCCGGCATAACATCGCACACATCAAAACGGAATTACGCGACAGCAACGGCAGCTTATGTAGTGAAGCGGAAATGGATTACTATCTGCGTAAATAAATTTAGATGGTAAACTTTTTTTATTAACTTTATGATGAAAAAACATATCTCATGGTGACTATACCCATCAATAGCATATTGTTAAGCATTTCTTTTCAATTTGAATTTTACCCACTCCTTATTGTAATATGCCTGGCATTCCTCATTCCTATACTTCTATCATTGCTCAACCTGGGAAAAATTCCCACCGTGATCGTTGAAATTATCCTGGGTTACATGGTTGGTAAATTTTTGTTCCCGGTGCTCCCGGATTTTAATACGGAATCCCTGGATTTTCTTGCATTATCGGGATTTATGTTCCTTATGTTTTTGGGGGGACTCGAAATTGATGTCAATGGAATTGTGCAATCCTTTCCACGAAAAAAACTGACAGCAAAATCCTTTGGTCAAAACCCACTCCTTGTCGGTATTTTATATTTTCTGATATCGCTGGCACTTTCAATAGGACTTGCCGAACTTCTCAGCATCTTCATTCATGTCAGCAGTCCTCTGTACTTTGCCCTGATTATGGTGACAACTTCTGTAGGCATCATTTTACCGGTATTAAAAGGGCACAACATGCTGAACTCAAGTTTTGGGCAAATGGTAATCACAGCAGCAGCATTGGCTGATATCCTCAGCATCCTCTTGTTTTCATTTACCGCTTATATTTTAAAACACGGGTTTGAATCAAAATTACTGCTTATACTGGGGTTGTTTTTGTTGTTTTACATACTGTATAGGATGGGCCAACGCCTCACAAAAAAGACATTTGTTAAACGCATTGCTCATCAACTTTCACATGCATCATCACAGATTCAGATTAGAGGCACTCTATTCCTCATCTTGTTATTCATTGTCATTGCACAGTTTATCGGACCTGAAGTGATGTTACTCGGGGCTTTCCTGGCAGGCTTACTTATATCGGTATTTATGAATAAAAACCGTTCTATATTGCTCATAAAACTGGATGGCATGGGGTACGGATTTTTCATCCCGGTATTTTTCATCATGGTTGGTGTCCAGTTTGATGATTCTGCGCTGCTGGAGATGGGAAATTCACCTCTGCTATTTTTGTTGCTGCTGCTTGTTTCAATGTACTTAATAAAAATACTGCCAGCGTTTTTATGGAAAAAACGATTCGGCACAAAGCAAGCAATGGCAGGCGGAGTACTAATGGCATCCCGTTTGAGCCTTATCATCGCCGCATCTAAAATTGGCCTTGATTTCGGGATTATTTCTCCCGGGATAAACGCAGCTTTTGTGTTAATGGCTGTATTGACATGCCTGATCTCCCCAATGGTTTTTAATAATTTGATATCGAAAAACATCTTGACAGGAGACAAGCATATCATCATAGGCGGTAGCAGCACAGGCGTACTTTTGGCACGAAGGCTGAAAATGCACGGGACAAAAGCAATATTGCTGGAAAACGATGAACAAAGATACAAAGAACTCAAAAACAAAGGAATGACTATTATCAATGCTGATGGTACCGATCCCAGTATCTTTTTTGAACTTGACCTGTATCCTGATAATTACATCGTTGTATTGACACATTCAGAACAACGCAACATTGAAATATGCAGAATGTTGAAAACAATCTTCAATCATGACAACATCATCACCAAAGCATCTGACAAATTAATCGAACAGGAATTGAATAAGCTGAAAGTGGATTATGTGGATTCACACCGGATAATGGCAACTACCCTTGAAAATCTGATTTTCAGGCCTACTACCTATCATGCACTGGTTGAAACGTTCGAAAATTACCAGGTTGAAGATATTAAGCTAAGCAATCCCAATATTTCAGGTCTTCAGGTCAAAGATGTTCCCTTTCACAAAGACGGTCAGCTCATTCTTGTCAGGCAGGAACAAAAAGTAGATATCCCCCATGGTAATACCCTGCTAAAGAAAGGCGATATCATTACGGTTATGGGCACCGAACCTGCCCTGGAAGATTTCAGGGAAAAGTTTAAGGAATAATTCATAGGCTACTGCATAGCAACTACTACCGCTTCTTCTTGCAATGAAAAAAGTAAATATGGCGTTTGTTTTAATCTTTTTCGTCGGGATGTACCATGGGAACAAAGCGTACGCCCGTTACGGTATTTTCTTTTATTTTCCCGGATTCTGTTTTTCAATCACTTTAAGAAGTTGATGGTATTTACCGATAGGCAATACCATTTTACAATTTGATTTTCTACCATTTTTTTCGCTTTGAGTTTCCATTACTCAATCGCCATCTTGCAATTTTTCATGTTGTTTTTTTCTGAGTTTCATAGTTTTTGTCGCTGGTATTTCAGATCGGTTGAATGAGTTACAGTCCCATAAAAAAACACATACAACGCATGACAAAAAATGTTTCCATAAGCTGTTACAAGGAAAATTTAAAAATTGTTTAACCATGCCGTATCGTTTTTCATCAGTTCCGTATTTTTTAAATATACAACAATAACATTATATTTCAAAATCCCATCCCCTATTTCTGTCTTCACATGCTATTCAAGTGCCAACATAATTCCTTGTTTGTTAACAAGATCACGTTGATAAAAAGCTGTCGTGGCATAAAAAACCTGCAACAATTCACTTTATTTTAGTAAAAAATTTGAAGCTTATGATCAAGGCAGGCATACTGGGCACAGATGAACACATAGAGTCTTACCTTGACTTGTTAAAGCAAATAAACAGTTATCACCTGGTAGGGCTTCATG
>JAQIDD010000364.1 GCA_027858215.1 Candidatus Delongbacteria bacterium
GCACCATTGTTGGGATGTTGCTTTTAAAGCAAATGCATAATTTGGGTGATGAGACAGTGGTAGAGCAATGGTTGCAAAATCCGTATTTCCAATATTTTACAGGCGAAATGGAGTTTCAATGGAAAGCTCCTTGTGATCCATCTGATTTTGTTCATTTTAGAAAGCGTATTGGTAAACAAGGAGCATAAACAATCTTTAAATCTTCACTTGAAGTAAGAAAAGATGAGATAAAAGAGAATATTGGTAATGATATGAATACATTATTAGCTGCTGCTGCATATAATTACCGAGGATTATTGAGAAAAATCAAAGAAGTGTTCAAAAATAAATTATTCATTTTTAACTTGAATTTGTATCCGGTTTCTATATCATCCAAGGCAAGCCATGCATTATCAATTCCTTTGATTTGAGATGATGTTTTGATTTTTCAATCAATTCACTGACCAATAGTATCTAAATTATTCCATGGGATATTTGGAATATATTCTGAAATGCCTGGTTTCATCAAGCAACTGGCATTCGGTGAAGATGGTTTCCATATATGGATAATCACTGTAGTCCAATTTTTTATAGCCTTTGTGTATTTTTTTAACATTATATTTTTGCAGGCAAAAGATAACCCCTTCATCAATTTTCCAGATAAGTTCTTTATTAAAACGTTTTTTCTGTCCTATAAGTTCTCCATCTTGTGGCCAATCAACGGATAAGGGATTTTTAAGCCGGTACACAGGGTAAATAATAGCGTTGTCAGGGAGGAAGACAATGTGGGTGTCTGAATTTTTATAATTGCTGATTAGCGAATCAATTTCTTCGAAATACGCATAAGTATGCTTGTTTGTTTTTATTTTGCCATAATCGGGATGAATATTTTTAAGATTATGTGTTTGTTCGTCTATACTTACATCGCGGTAATTGATATTTTGCTGGCTAATGGTGCCGGTAATTAAGTAAAGCAATGCTATAGCCGGTAATACAACCCGAATCCATTTTTGTTTGAGCAGAAGGGCATCCTGGTATTTGATTAGATATACATATAAAATTGAAATTACCAGTATTCCCAAAGATAATATGGGGGTGTTTGCGCCCCGGCTTATGGTTCCTGTCCATGCTACCAGCATCCCAAACAAAGCAGGTATACAGGCATTAAATTTATTACCCTGTACTAGTATACTAATAAGCAAGATGTCAAGCAATATCCAGAACGCGCGAAATGACAATGTATATATATCCCTTGATTCGGCATTAATAAAATATTCAGGAATCCCGTAGAGCATGTACAGTACCAGGGCAGTTTCTAACAGAAAAAGCATACGCATGGCTGGTAATGTTGCAATAAATGAATATAACCTGGTAGAAAGGCGTTTTCCAATTCCGACAAGCACTGCCATTGAAATAATAGCAATGTTGATCCATTTCATGTTGTTGGTAGTAAAATGGTTATAAAAAGGAATTACAGCCGTGTCGTAAAACTCTGTACAACCGGTCATCTGAGTAAGAAATGCCCTGCCTGCATCATTCATCGCTATAACAATAGCATATGATAAAATAGGTAATATGCCTATAGCAGCGGCAATTAATCCGGCTTTCCATGCTTTTTTGCGGTATAATCTGATGGCTACCCACAACCAGCCGATTATGGTAATAACTGCAAATGTCTGCCGTGAAAGCGCTGCCAGAACAAAAGCAAGTAGTCCCAGTGCCAGGCAGATTGTTTGCCTCCGTATGTTGAATGAACGCTCTGTTAAGTAAAATCCAATTGAGCTCCAGAATATGGCATCGATAGTGGACCAGGGGAAAAGGTAATGATTGTAAATGGTGCATACCCATGCAATAATCAGGAGGCTAAGCTTGTAAATGTTTGGTATCTCATGCTTAAAATTCGATTTCAACCTGAAAAATTGCACCCATGAAAAGGCGATAACAAAAAACTGAAAAAGCACAAAATACCGGGCATTTATCTCCAATGGAAAAGGCAATAAAAAGTGTATGCTGTGCAAAACACCTGATCCAACGGGGCGAATACTAATGAACTCAAGATGTGGAACCTGTCCAAGGATAATACGCCAGCTTTGAGCTAATACTAAACCATCATCCGATGGGTTTAAGCCCTCAGTGCCAGCATAATTGATGCATATATATACAATTGATACAACAATCAAAATCATCCATGCCCATGGACTGAAGCGTTGAGTTATTTTCCTGGTTTTCTCAGGTTTCATGGCATTTATGTTCTTCTAATACGGCCCGGCATATCCATTTATTGCTGAAGCCACATTCACATTTTCAATGTTGCTTTCAAAAATAAAATATGCTAAAGCACTGACTAATTGTACATACATGCAATTATAGCAGGCTGCAAGATACGGGATTTAAATAATATTTGCAAACACCCCATTAATTCGGCATACATTTATGCTGATTTTGGAAGGTGTAACAATGGGAAAGGGCTTGGAAGGGTGTGTATCGGCGATTTGCATTTCACCCCCTGCCATAAGCCACCGCCATTTATTGTTAAAGCAGCAAAATGCCGCGTTCAAATTTATGTATTCAGTGTATAAGGATAAAATGTAGTATAAAACGTTGTGGATTTTTCTAACTTTACAAAAAAATCAGGTTGCTGAAAAACAGGCTGAAAATTATGCAACAGATTGAAAATAAAATACAACAAGGTGGCCGTATCTCCAAAGATGATGCACTACAACTATTTTCCATGCCTTTATCCCAACTGGCAGTGCTGGCATGGGAAAGGAAACAACATCACAGTGGGAATCATGTGTTTTACAACCGCAATGTCCATATAGAACCTACTAATGTGTGCGTAAACCATTGTTTGTTTTGTGCTTACAGGGCTCCCAGGGGGGAGTTTCATGCCTGGGAATACTCGCATGATGAAATTGAAAACCTGGCTAAAAATGCACTGAAAAAAAACATCACCGAAATACACATCGTAGGGGGTGTGCATCCCGAATGGAAGATTGATTATTATCTTGAAATACTCAAAAGGATTCGCAAACTCAGTAAACGCGTACATATCAAAGCTTTTACAGCAGAAGAGCTCAGCCAGATGTGTAAAAATGCAAATATCCCGCTCCATGAAGGGATTGAACTGTTGCAGGAAGCAGGGCTTAATTCTGTTCCGGGTGGTGGTGCCGAGATTTTTGATAAAAGCATACGGCAAAAAATATGCCCTGATAAAATTGATGCCGACACGTGGCTGGAGGTACACAAAACCCTGCATAAGTCAGGAATTCCATCTAATGCCACCATGTTATACGGACACATTGAAACGCTGCAACACAGAATTGATCACCTTGATAGGCTGAGAAATTTGCAGGATGAGACCGGTGGTTTCAATGCTTTTATCCCGCTGAAATACAAAAGCGGGAACAATCAATTGTCTTATGTGGGGGAATCACATGTTACGGATGACATGAAAACCTTTGCTCTCAGCCGAATATTTCTTGACAACATTCCCCACATAAAAGCATACTGGCCCATGATTGGAAAAGACAATGCCTCTATTAGCCTGGCTTTTGGGGTAGATGACCTTGACGGCACCATTGATGATTCCACAAAAATTTATTCCCTTGCCGGGTCAGTAGAAAAACATCCAGCTATGTCGGTTGAAGCAATTAAAACCATGGCGAGGGTTGCCGGATTAAAAGCCGTTGAGCGAAATTCCGTTTATGATATCATTGATTAATGCTGTTGCGTGCAGTAGCGGTATAAATAATCGTTTGCTTCCGGATGCTTATAATGCAGGGCTTTTCGCCACATGTAGCAGGCGCCTTCGGTATCTCCGGCTTCAAATCGTGCCCGGCCGTAATTGATATATACCTGGGGCAGATTGGGTTTTATATCCAAAGCCATGGCATAATCAATAATTGCATTCTCATAAGATCGTGTTTCCCTGAAAGCATCGGCACGCATAACAAAATATTTGTATTGACTTTTGTCTGCCACAAGGGCTTTGTTCATCCAACGAATAACATCATGGTATTTTTTTTGGTGAAATTTTGCTTTTGCCATCAGGTACCAGGCTTCGGTATCAGAAAAAGTACGGCAATAATTCTCCAGTGTTTCTACAGCAGCGGTATATTGTTTGCCGGCAATGAATGATTTTGCTGCAAGTGGGTAATAATCCGGAACCCAGGGAGCAAGTTCCAGTGTTTTTTCTGCTGCAGCCACAGATAGCCGGATGTTGTTATTTTTACGATACAAGCGGGCAGCGGAGGCAAAGTATGAGGCTGTACGCGGACTGGCGTCTGTGGCTTTTTTAATGTAATTCAATGCCAAACGCTGGTTGCCCATCTTATCATACAACAGGGCAGCAAGATATAGGTATTTATGATTGGACGGGTATTGAGACAACAATGGATTAAGTTCTTCCAGTGCCCAGTTGTAATCACCATCATGATAAAAATTTAAAGCAGCTTCGTATGTCATATCACGTTGCCTGTAATGGTCCTGTATCCAGAAATTGCGCCATGCCGATGATGTTTTTACCGGATCAAAAGTTTTTTCTGAGCGTATATTACCCCTGAGTTTCCGTTCGGAAGATTTTATATGGCCTGCAAGCATTTGCATGGATTTTTGTGGCTCATTGTGTTGGGCATAAAATAAAGCAGCGTAATATTTCATGCTTGCATTATCCGGGTGCATGTTGATGAGTGGTTTTAATGGCTCAATCATCCCGTTTTGATGTAATTTTTCTGTCAAGTAAACAGCCATACCGGGATTTACCTGCAGGTCATTTGTGAGTTGTTCAGGAATCCCGGAAGCCTTGTGGTTATCAATGTCAACAAGGTAATTGAACCATACCTCTTGGGAGTTTTGTGCAACAACACAAAACGGAAAAACTAACAGGATGATATATACTAGTGTTTTTTTCATTCTACCTGGCTTGGGTCTGGTTGTTGTCCTGATGTATATACATGTATGGTTCCATTCATATGTCTTGGTTCTATGCCCGTTAACCTGTATTCATATGCATCGCAGGTGTAAAAATACACACCGTCACTGACAAGATTGTTGTTTTTCTGAATGCGGCCGTCCCACATGATGTCAGGGTCTGTGGTTTGAAAAAGCAATTGCCCCCAGCGGTTATAAATTTTCATATCCACATGATCAACAAAGAAATACGGCATTTTAGGGTGAAAATAATCGTTGATACCGTCATTGTTTGGGGTAAATACGTTGGGCAATTCATAATAGGTGCAATTGTTAACACACACACTGTTTGAGTGAGCGCTTTCATTGTAAAAAGAATCCACTGCCGTAACGACATAACAAGCAGCCATTGTCAGTTCCGGGTAATGTTTGTATTGCAATGTATTCCTGTTCCCGATGCTGTCGAGGAAGGTATAATCAGCATCCAGCTTGATTTTATAATAGATGTTGTAGTGATGCGTGTCTTCAAGGCATGAATCAGCCATGGCCCATGCGAGATGGTTGTAGAGGCTGTCGCAATAGCTACTGACATCAAGATGAGGTGGACAGGGGGGAGCTGTGTCTTTTGGTGTGCCACAATTTATTTGCGACCAGTTGATGATGGGATCCACATAGCCGGAAGTTGTGTATTCGCCTGTACTTTTGATTTTGTAACAATATTCATTTCCGTTGACAAGCAATGAGTCCACATACTGGATATCAGGTGTGGCCGCAATGGAATCAAAATCTGCAGTAACCGGGTCTTCACGGTAAATTGTATAGTTAAGGTTTTGCCAGGGTACATTTTTATCAAAATTAAGCATTAGACGATTATCGTACTCCCCGATACGTAAAAATATTGAAGATGCCACGTGAGGTGTGCCAATCAACACCCTGTTTCCGGGCTCATCGCTGAAGAATTCCACAAGGTAAGACCAGGCTGTATCTTTGGTATTTAGTCCGTTGTCGTAGTATGTGGTGTCGTTGATGTTTTCCGTTGAATCAATGATTTGCAGGTTTTCACCCCACAGGCTGTCTGAACGGTATATTAGGTACTTGTAAGGTCCCGGGTAGGCAATGCTGTCAAATTCTTTGGGTTTTGACCAGGCCAGGTAAATTCTGCCGTTTTCCGTGTCTGTGCTGTCAACCGAAACATTAGTAATGGTTGGAATACCACGCACCAATTCTGTACAGATTTCTTCACTGGCATAGCTTTCAGCGCCATCAGGAAATACGGCTACAACCCGGTAGCAATAAACAAACCCTTGTGGTAATCCGGTACCATTGTTATTGTCCAGGAAAACCGTATCTGAATGGCTATCGGTAGTGCCGATGAAAGAATATCCAATGTCGTCGGGAACACCGCGTATGCATTCCCCGGGTGTCCAGTCAATGGGCTCATTGCTACGGTATATTTTGTATCCGGTAACGTTGTTGCATTTGTTGGGATGCCACTTAATCGTTATAGTTGTGGTGGTGGACCCAATATCAGCCCATTCTGTGGCCGGGCCGATGATATAAATGTCCACATTTTTGATGTCCACCAGGCTGATGGGTGAGGCATTATCAGCAGCTTTGAAATTGACAAGGTAAGGTTGCTGCCTGACATAATCACAGAGGGTTTGCCATACAAAAAGGCCTTCTGCCTGTCCGTTGCCAAGGTACTCGTACTCAAATGTTGCGTATGAATCAGAGATGAGAAAAGGGGCTCCATTGGCAGACATGCTTAGTTCATCCCCGTCAGGGTCTTCGGCCAGTACGGTAACTTCTATTTTGGTTCCGGCTTCAACACACAATTTTTCATTGGTAATTACTTCAGGGGCTTCGTTGTCGGTATCGTATATTTCAATTTGCATGTCCCGGATTATCTTCCCGATTTTCACGCCGTTTCGCCACTCTTCAATAAATATGGCAATATTATATACGCCGGCATTAACGGGAGTGTCCCAAATAAGATCACCGGAAACAGGGTCAATTGTCAGGCTGTTTGAGGCTTCCGGGAGGGTGTAACCTTCAATGGGTTCACCATTTTCACCACGGCAGGTTGTCATGGCGTAAGAAATGCTGTCACCATCAGGGTCGTATGCCCCGGGGTTATGAATAAAAACCTGGCCAACAGCACCTTTGTCCACGGGTGGTTGGGTAAGTACAGGAGTGCTGTTGCTACCGCCTTCGGCATTGATTGACATTATAGTAGAAATACTGAAAACAACGTTCACTGAATTGGGAATGTTATCCACACCTGCATTGCGGTTGGGGTCTTCCACTACAAGTTCATATATTCCCGGTCCCGGAAAAGTATGTGTACCTACATAACGGTTCCGCTTATAATAATCCGGAAGCTCTACTTCCTCAACCCTGGGGAGGATGGAGCTTGTGTTATCACCCCAGAGAATTTCAAGTTCATGCCTGTCTGCTGTGTATCCAGGGCCGGTAGCCGTGTAAGTAATGATGGTAACTTCGTATGTGAGGTCTGATAGTTGTTTGTATGTAATTTCCCCTGCACGGTTGTGTGTAGCTGAAGCTTGTTGTACACAAACACCCAATAATAAAATTATCAATATGTAAGATAAAAGTTTATTCATTTACATTCAAAGTTACGTTATAATTTTCATTTGTCAAACGAAAACTTTCCTGTTTATTGTATATGTTGGTAATCAGTAAATTGCTTTGTCCGTGATACAGTTCAGTGAGTATCGGATTTGATATATGAACTGATGTTATTGTATCCGTTTCAAGGGGAATGCTAAAAAACAACATTATGATCATATCTTATTAGGCATAATTGCTGATTTCAAACCTGTCAAGATTGATGTCTCCAGGTGGAATGCCTTTATTGTTAACACTGATTTTGACTTTGTCTTTATAATATCGTAACAAAGGCGCCAAATCTGATTCATTGATGTCAGCATCTGTACCAATGGTATCAATTTCCATGTCATAAGCATTCTCTGCAGCCTTCGTCAAATCATTATAAAAAACACGGCTCATCAACACCAGTTTATTTTCACCTTCATCCAGTTCCAGTGTATTAAATGATACATATACAGGGTGCAAACTACTGATTAAAAAAACGATTACCATTATCAATTTCATAACATTTACAAAGTAATAAAAAAATACAATATAACTGGAAGAAATTTTAATTCAGACTGGATATAATTATATTGGTTGATTGTTCAATTGTTAGACTTTTAATTTTAGATCTGTGTATTTTATAAGTTGATTTAGTTCTTTTGGCAACTAATCTAATTCTCCGGAAGTATGATTATATTCTTTATTGGACAAAAGGTTCCTAATTTTAGATTTTTCATTCCAGTCACAAGATTCTTTAATAGAGCCACTGCTGTAGCGATAAAACATAATTATATCTTTCTTATGATAACGACCAAAGCTTTCTGCAATGTTTACAGACACTGAATCAACCGCCTCCATAAATTGACTTCCAACGTGTTTTTTGGCAAACCAATCCCAATTCATAACTGAATAAATCTGTATGCAGGATACAAAAAATGAAAGACAAGTCAAAAAATTCAATCATTGTACTCATCCTGCAGTGTGCGCAGCCCGTCAGCGATATTTTTGGGGTGATAATCCAGTTCTGTGATGGATTTATTCAGATCAAGGCATGTTTTTGGAGGGCGCTGTGTGGGGGCTGAAAGTTCTAAAGATGAGATGGGTGAGATGAAATTTGTGTTGTATCCGGCTTTTGTTGCAATCCGGCAGGCAAAATCAAAGACACTGGTTAATTCATTACCTGCAATGTGCCAAATCCCGTCTTTTTTCTGCATGGCAATTTTCATAACTCCCTCAGCGAGATCATATACAAGGGTGGGACAACGGAATTGATCATTTACAACTTTGATGTCTTCATTGTGTTGAGCAGAATCGAGTACCCATGTCAGTATATTGCCTTTTTGTGGAGATGGGGGATGTCCATACACCAGAATTGTGCGTACAATGGCTGTTGTTACGGGTGAGTTTAGCAGGTATGCTTCGGCCATTTTTTTGCATTCCCCGTAATAATTCACCGGTGATGGTTGGTCTTCTTCGTGGTACAAAGCTTTTTTCCCGTCGAAAATAAAATCTGAGCTCAGGTGTACCAAATGAATGCCTTTCCTATAGCAGGCATCTGCCATGTTTTTAACGGCTTCATAATTGGTTCTATAACACTGTGCTTTGTTTTGCTGGCAATAATCTACTTTTGAAATGGCCGCTGTATTGACGAGCACATCCGGGTTATAAACATCCAGGAAATAATTCAGTTTTACTTCATCATTGATGTCAAGGTATTCGAATGGCTTATAGCCGGAATATGGTTGTTGTCTTGCTGTGGCAATGATTTCCACGTTGGGACTTATGTTATGGGCTGTTTTCAGAATGTGGTGCCCCAGCAATCCGTTTGCCCCTGTAAGAAGAATTTTCATGCCTGGCACATCATCTTTTTCAGTTCGGATATTTCATCTTGTTTTCCCAGTACAAAAATGTGATCATCAGATGAAAGTTGTACATCAGCACCCGGATTTACCAGGTAAGTTCCGTCTTTTCGGCGGATACCAATGATGTTAGCACCGGTGCTTTGTCTGATTTTAAGTTCTCCGATGGTCTTTTTCTCATGGTCATCAATCATATCACAGCAGAAAATTTCTTCAAGGTTTGTTTCACTAACAGCCTGCAGGAGGACGTAATCCATAAACTCCACAATATCAGGCTGAGCAACGAGTTTGGCCATGCGTTGTCCACCTGTTTTTGCCGGCATAATGACATTTGTAGCCCCTGCTCTTTTGAGTTTGATGTCAGAATTCTCGTTTGATGCCCGGGCTATAATTTTTAAACCAGGGTTAATTTCCCGGGCACTCAGCACAATAAATAGATTGTCTGCATCAACAGGAAGGGCAGCAATGAGGGCTTTAGCTCTTTCAATGCCTGCTGCAAAAATCACTTCATCATTGGTAGCGTCGCCGTGTACATAGAGCAGATCAGTTTCATCACGGATTTGACTAATGATTTCAGGGTTTTTCTCAATGATCACAATTCTTTTGTTGTGGGAAACCAGGTCTTCAATAGTTTGTTGGCCATTGCGGCCATAGCCTACAACAATAACATGATCTGTCAGGTTATTGATTCTTTTTTCCACTTTTTTCTTTTTAAAATAGTTTGTAAAAATTCCACTGACTATATACCGAGTAAAATTGGATATCACGTATGCATATATAGAAAAACTCACTAAAATGAGTACGATGGTAAATATCTTGCCAGATTGGGAAAGAGGCGCCACTTCACGAAACCCAACAGTAGCAATGGTAATGATGGTCATGTAAAGTGCTTCAAGGAAAGGGTATTTTTCAATGATACTATACCCCAATACACCCAGAATTATGATAAACAAAAGGATAAAAAGGGCTAAGAAGATTCCTTTTGTATTGAGATTTTGTGATGAGGTGTTGTCCCTATACATAATTTTACCGGGTTATGAGTTTTTGACCAATCATGCAAAATAAACATTTTTTTTCGTTACAATAATGGTTTCTGAGTTGAATTAAAGCTTGAGATTCGAGTGCATTTGAAACATGTATGCCGATATCCTGCCATTCCCGTATGATTCGATTGTTTTCAGGGGGCAAACTTTCAAGAAAATCTATGGCTTTGTCTGCGTATTTTTGTTCATCACGCATCCGGGCATACAAAAATAAAAATGGTACCACTGCATTGATGACGAGGTTGTTTACAGCCATCTTACCGGGGGTTTTTACTTGTTCAGGGCTTTGAGTGCCAAATTTATAATGTGTGTTCCAGTATGCAGACGCTGGTTTTGTAAACAGGGAATGAAGTTGCTCAATTTCTTTTGTTTCGGCCACTTTACTGAACAGGTTGTCTTCTTCGTGCATAAGTTTTGCCAGTTGTGCCAGCCTGATAACCGGGAAATTTACCGGACGCATGCGGGAAAATTTCCACAAATGTGGTTGTATGTTATCGAGTTGATATTTGTGTTTTAAGAAATCATATTCTTTTCTCAGTTCAAGAAAATAATCATCATTAAC
>JAQIDD010000365.1 GCA_027858215.1 Candidatus Delongbacteria bacterium
GCACCATTGTTGGGATGTTGCTTTTAAAGCAAATGCATAATTTGGGTGATGAGACAGTGGTAGAGCAATGGTTGCAAAATCCGTATTTCCAATATTTTACAGGCGAAATGGAGTTTCAAAGGAAAGCTCCTTGTGATCGATCTGATTTTGTTCATTTTAGAAAGCGTATTGGTAAACAAGGAGCAGAAACAATCTCAAAGCTTTGTTGGCATAAGGATTCCCTTACTACTGTAAACCTTTTCTGATGCTGTGTCAATCGCAAATAATACTTATCCCTGTTCAAAAGTTTCAAATGTTTATAGATTGTTATTCCGGGTACATTATGTCCGGTTGCTTCGAGATGATGCCGATTGCCATCGGAATCCCTCAGTTCCCTACGCTGTTCTATCATATCCGATCCAGGGATTTGAGGAAATATAAAAGTTGTTGAAGTTTTGAAATAAGGGTCCCAAATAACAATAAAAAATTGTTAAGTTTGTTGTTTAATAATCCTAAAGAAAAATAATGAAAACAAAAAGTAATCTATTTATTGCAATGCCTGTAATCACTTTATTATTTGTGACTGTTTTTATTGGATGTGAAAAGGACGAAGAGGAAAAACCTGTAGCGGCATTTTCAGTGTCTGAAACAGATGTTGTTACCGGAGATGTCATTTATTTTACGGATGAATCAACAAATAATCCCACATCATGGGATTGGGATTTTGGTGATGGGGGAGCTTCCAACGAACAAAACCCTACGCATGCATACGAATCTGCCGGCACTTTTACGGCTAGTTTAACAGTTTCTAATGCACAAGGTTCCGCTACGGAAACAAAAACAGCTTACATCACCATTTCTGATGACAATGATGATAATGGTGACATTGTCGATGGACAATTTACGGATCCACGCGATGCAAAAACATACAACACAGTAACCATAGGAGACCAAACATGGATGGCTGAAAATCTGAACTATGCCGGTAATGTAAATGGGAATAGCTGGTATTACGATGATGAATCAGCAAATGGGGATATTTATGGAAGGTTGTATGATTTGGATGCCGCTCTGGAAGGGGCTTCTACCAGTTCAGACAACCCTAGTGGCGTTCAGGGAATATGCCCTGATGGTTGGCACCTCCCTAGTGATGATGAATGGAAAGAACTGGAAGCTGCAGTTGATGCTACTTATGATTACAGTGATAACAATGAATGGGATGTTGAAGGCTTCAGAGGAGATGATGCCGGAAGTGCATTGGCAGGAAACAGTGCCCTGTGGAATGATGGTGAGTTGGATGATCATGCCAGTTTCGGAACAAGTGGTTTTACTGCTCTTCCCGGTGGCAGGCGAACAAGCAGCGGGGGTTATACAGGTATTCATGAATATGGATACTGGTGGAGTACAACAGGAAGCGTCTTGTTTTCAGACAATGCTTTTTTCCGGAGTTTATATTTTCAAGAAAAAGGGGCGAACCGTACAAGCTACAAAAAGGACAATAGCTTAAGTGTGCGCTGTGTCAAAGATTAAGACAGAGTTTGTTTATAAAGTCCGCTGAACGCTTTAACCCTGCCGGTTGATAGGCAGGCTCGTCTCAAAAATCCTTATTTCGATGTCGCTCAATATCGCATTTACCAAACGTAAACTCTGCTTTTGGCGGCATCGTAAGCCCCGGAAAAATGCGTGGCAGGCTTTGACTTGGGATGTTAACCTCAAATACAACAGCTGTTTTAACAAAAACTTTTATAATCTTATGTTTACATTATAAATTGTAAGTGAGCTTTATTTCACTTATGGTTATTGGAAATTCAAGTTTCGCCATCAAACCTGATATTGAATCTTAAAAAAATAAAACCCAGATGAACTAATAACATCAATCATGACAAAAATCAGCTTATATGCTGTATTACGGAAACTGGTTTTGATTACTTTTGAACGTAATTTTTCTTTGCTATGTGGACATTTATTATCAGTATCGGCTTGTTGATAGTAGGGTCCCTGGTTTACGGGAAATTTATAGAGCGGTTTTTTGGTGCGGATGCCAATAGAAAAACACCGGCATACACCATGAGTGACGGAGTGGATTACCTGCCTATACCGCGTTGGAAAGTGTTCATGATACAGTTTCTTAACATTGCCGGGCTGGGGCCGATTTTCGGTGCCATACTCGGTACCATGTAGTGACCATGGGCGTATGTCTGGATTGAGGTCGGATGAATATTCAATGGGTCGGTACATGATTATTTTTCAGGTATGCTCAGTCTTAAAAACAAAGGTGCCAGTTTCCCTGAATTGGTTGGCAAATACTTGAGAGTAAGTGTGCAACAGATACTCCGTGTTTTTACCATCTTATTGCTGATTTTTGTGGGAGTGGCTTTTGTTACCGGACCTGCAGGCTTGCTTGCCGGGTTAACCGGTGGTGGAAAAAACCTCTGGCTGTATGGAATATTTGCTTATTATCTGATTGCCACTTTGCTGCTTATCAAAAAAATCATTGGGAAAATTTACCCTGTGTTTGGCATTGCATTACTGTTCATGGCAGTCAGTATTGCTGCCGTGATGATATTCAAGGGATTTTCAGGCGAGATGACTTTGATGGAATTTACCCCTGCCAACGCTAAAAACTGGCATCATATTCCAGAGCAAATCAAATTCTTGCCAGTTTTGTGTTATGGACTGGTGCTATGTACCTTGCAGAAAAGCGGCGTTTTCACTGGTTGCTGTCTGTTCTGGCTTTCATAATGTCTACCATATACATTACTTATTTTCTGATAGCGCCTAATCATACCGGGGGTTTGGCAATAAATCCTGAATGGGCCTATGCTTCAGGGCCTGTAGCAGCACTTGTCATCACAGGAATGTGGTACAGATTAGTGGTTAAGCGCAGGCAGTGAACAAATTTCGCAGTCACATGTTTAGCGTTGACAAAAATGCATAAGCATATGAAGCAATTTATCAAAAAACACAAATTTGCATTGTGGTTTACCCTGGCCGGTTTGCTTGCGGGATGGGCGTATTATTATTTTGTGGGGTGCCTTACCGGAACCTGTCCTTTGCAAAAATTATGGTATTATGACATGGCACTGGGTGGCCTGGGTGGCATGATTATTGGTGATTTAATTGATACGTGGATAAAAAAACGAAAAAAGAAAACAGATGACAATGAAAAATTTTCAAACAAAAGTTAAGCATTTTACATTGATGTCAGTGATAATCCTGATATTTTCAGCATGTCAGGGAGGTGAACCCTATGGCAATGTTATTGTGATTGATTCAGAAGCTGATTTTTATGAATACATCAACGGAGAAACCCCGGTGCTTGTGGATTTTTATGCTGACTGGTGCCGCCCGTGCAGGATACAAGGGCCTAT
>JAQIDD010000391.1 GCA_027858215.1 Candidatus Delongbacteria bacterium
GCTGGTAAGGGGTTTTGTTTCTTTTGGTGGCGGTGCTGATTTTTTCACAATGGTTGGCGTTTTAGGTTTTTGAACTTCTTTTTCAAGCTCCACCTGATAATGCGTACCATTCACTTCGAGTTCGGCAATTTTCCCTTCGACAGATTGCACCTCTACTTCGTAAGCATTCCCATTAATTTTAAATTTAAACTTCTTCATGAAATTTTTCTTTTATCTCTTGAATTGCATTACATTATAAATTTTAGAATTCCAGGGAGAATATTTCCTGGATTTATGAACGACGGTAAGCACACGGTCCTCATCATCATGCAGTTCGGTAAAATACAGGTTCAATGCGTATCCAATGGCAGCGGTTAATTCCCCTGAAATTTCACCTTCACCTGATTTGCTATTTTCTTTTTTGAGCTGCATTTCTTTCTCTTTTTTCAATTTCCGTTTTCTGCGGCTGTCGCCGATGCTTAAAATGTTAGGCATGGCTCTGAAAATAAGGGAAAGGCTTATCAGTGAAATAAAAATAATGACCCATCCAACAATGAAAATGGTCCACGCGGTGACATCTATTTTTGAAAAATCAAGGCTTATGTTCGTTATCATTAACAGCATAAATAAGATACGTTTTATAAAGGAATATTACCATGTTTTTTGGGTGGTCTCTGGTCTTTTTTAGTTTGCAGCAGGCTTAGTCCACGAATGATTCTAAACCTTGTGTTCATAGGTTCAATCACATCATCAATAAAACCATATTGAGCGGCTCTGTATGGATTTGCAGACCAGTCCTTATATTCCTGTTCTTTTTTGGCTATAAATTCAGCCCTTTCTTCATCATTTTCAATCTTGCTGATTTCTTTATAATTAAGCACTTCAACAGCCCCCGAAGCACCCATTACGGCAATTTCGGCAGTAGGCCATGCATAATTCAGGTCAGTTTTTAACTGTTTACAAGACATCACATCGTGAGCTCCACCATAAGATTTGCGTAAGGTAATGGTAATTTTTGGTACAGTTGCTTCACCATAAGCAAACATGAGTTTCGCACCGCTACTGATGATACCTCCGTATTCCTGGGCCGTGCCGGGTAAAAATCCAGGGACATCCACAAGTGTTACCAGCGGTATATTGAAAGCATCGCAGAAGCGAACAAACCTGGCAGCTTTTTTAGAAGCATCGATGTCAAGCACTCCAGCCAAAAATGTAGGCTGATTTGCGACAATGCCAACGGGGGTTCCATTGAATTTAGCAAATCCTACCATAATATTCCTGGCAAATTGCCTGTGCACTTCCATAAACTCATTGTCATCCACAATGCTAAGAATAACATCCGTGACATCATAAGGTTTGTTGGCGTTATCAGGAATAATGTGGTTAAGTTGTTCATCCACCCTGTCGATGGGGTCTTTGCATTTATATAGAGGGGGGTCTTCGAGGTTATTTTGTGGCAGATAGGAAAGCAATTTACGCAACATCATCAGTCCTTCCTCCTCATTTTCAGATGTAAAATGCGCAACTCCGGATTTAGCGGCATGCACATGAGACCCTCCCAGGTCTTTGACACTTACCTCTTCACCGGTTACCGTTTTGGTTACTTTTGGTCCGGTCACAAACATGTATGCTGATGATTCCGACATCAGGACAAAATCAGTCAGTGCCGGGCTATATACAGCTCCTCCGGCACAGGGTCCGAAAATAGCTGATATTTGTGGCACCACACCAGAGGCTTCGATGTTTCTCTGAAAGATATCAGCATATCCTGCCAGACTTAAAACCCCTTCCTGAATTCTTGCTCCACCTGAATCATTGATACCAATCACAGGGGCCCCCACTTTCATGGCTTCATCCATGAGTTTTACTATTTTTTTTGCAAACATTTCCGAAAGGCTGCCTCCAAAAACCGTAAAATCCTGGGCAAAAACAAAAACCACTCTGCCATCAATTGTACCATGTCCTGTTACCACACCATCACCAAGGTATTTTTTCTTATCCATATCAAAATCCCTGCAACGGTGGGTAATAAACATATCAAATTCTTCAAAGGAATTTTCATCCAAAAGCATATCAATACGTTCCCGGGCGGTAAATTTCCCCTTGTCGTGCTGAGCCTGAATTCTTTTTTCGCCTCCGCCTAACCTGGCCTCGGCACGTTTTTCAATCAATTCTTTGATTTTGTCTTCAATTGCCATATTATGGTGAAATGTTTTAGTAACTATTTACAAGACTGAAGTCCGAAGCCGCAAGCCCGGAGTCAGACTGATGTTCATATTTTATTTGTTTTTATCCTCACATAATTCTGTCAGCACTCCCAAGGTAGATTTGGGCTGTAAAAAGCCTATTTCCAACCCTTCTGCACCTGTTCTGGGTGTTTTATCAATGGTTCGAACGCCTTTTTCTTCTGCTTCCATTAAACTTTTATCCACATCATCAACAGCAAATGCCATGTGATGCAATCCGGTACCTTTTTTCTCGATAAATTTACCAATGGGACCTTCGGGATCGGTGCTTTCAAGCAATTCTATTTTCGTATCTCCAACTTTAAAAAAAGCAGTTTTGACTTTTTGGTCTTCCACGGTTTCTACGCCATAACACTTTAATCCCAACGAATCTTCATAAAAGGCCATGCTTTCTTCAAGGTTTTTAACTGCAATGCAGCTATCGGCTATGTGACTCATATTAATTGGC
>JAQIDD010000036.1 GCA_027858215.1 Candidatus Delongbacteria bacterium
TAAAAAAAGAACTAGAAAACAGAATCGAAGAAATTAACAATAACATCAAAGACACTAAAGAGTCATTATAAGACTAAACAATTATGAAAAAAAGTGTAAAAGAGTTTATCGGATACAGTTTATCAACCAAAGGTATGGTAAAAGGCAAAGTTCTGGACTTTTATTTTGACCAGTAACGCTGGGTCATCAGGTACATGGAGGCTGATCAGGGCAAAATACTCCCCAACAAAAAAGTGCTTATTGCCATGCTTGTCAATCATGGTGTGGTCATCGGTCATCATTAGTGCCATGCGGTCAATGTGTTTTTCATTGACAGCCCGGTGAAAATTGTATGGCTGTTCGTTTTTTCATAAAAAAAAGACCGCTGCACATACACAGCGGCCGATATTTCAGAATGTCGGTGTTATTTTTTACTCTTCTTCTGTTTCTGCTGCCGCTTCTTCACCGTAATTCCGGATGTATTCACTGATTTCATCCTCAATGGCTATACCAGCAGCAGTCTGGTCATAAATGTTAGTTTTTGTTTTGTCGGCACCTTCTTCCAGCAAATACTTCACCACTTCAAAGTGGCCTCGCTCTGCAGATTTCATCAACATGGTTTCGCTGTAGGAGTTGGTTTGATTCACATCCTCGCCGGCTTTGATGCCTTTTTTGATGGTTTCCAAATCACCTTCACGGGCAGCTTTAAACATATCTCCGCCAAAAGCTTCGTTGAGCGCATCATTGGTGCTTTCTTCAACTTTTTTCTCAATCTTGTCTTTCAGGCTTGTTTTATTTTCTTTTTTGTTGCCACATGATGTCACAACAAACAAAACAAGCAATGACAAAAACAATACGCTAATTATTTTCATGATATTTCTTATTTGGTTTCATGCAAATATAGATATTTTTTCAACTATCTGTATTGCTCCGAAAATATATTTACTTTACATGTAAAATATATTTTCCCTTTTAACGAAATGCGGTCAATGTTCCCCTGATTGTTTTGTTCATAAAATTCATCTGTTGTGATGGTTAATAATCCCGTTAACTGATGTCCCTTTTGAAATTGGGGTTGTTTATCCAAAACCAGGTACTGATATTTCGCTCCCGGGTCAAGTGACCTGTGGAAAACGGTATCTGAAATATTAGATTTATAAGGCATGGCATCATCAGCATACACAAAAAACCCAGACTGAAATTCCCCATCCGTAATGTTGACATCAATACCCATCCCGCTAAAAAAACCAATAAATGATTTTACAAATATGGTGTCGTTCATCATAATACAGGTACATGTTGTCGGGAAGCCTTGTTTTAACAGCGAGTCTGAAGCTCGTATTTCTCCATTTCTGTAAATTTCCATGGACACCCGGCTGCGGTTGTTTTTAAAGTCCATCCGTTTCAATTGGCTGTTTTGTGCAACGGAATCTTCACCAGGCATGCTGGCCGAAACCTGTGCTATTTGCCTGAATAAACTGTCAAGTTCCTTTTCTTTTTCAGTGAGTATCATAAAAGCATCACCACCAGGAATAATTCCAACATCATAATGAGTATTGTATGTGTTTTTCTTTGTTACCTGTCCAACTACCGGCAAAATACAGGCCATACATAAAATGAATAAAAATATGCTTATGAATCGATTCATTGCTGATCAGGTATGTTTTGGTTTTTATTCAGTCTTTTAATGGTTTTATCCTGTATATTCACTTTTACAATATCCGATTTTATGCCATTATATTCCCACTGCACGGTAAATTCGTTCCCGTATTTTGAATATATTCCACTATTAGCGGTAAGGATCCATCCCCCGGAATCAAAACGCTGTGTTGAATCCACCGGAATGGTTTTTTCGCTGTTAGCCAGTTCTAAACCATTGTATAAATTCAATGGATTGTCAGGTTTTCCGTTGATATACAGGTTTACATATTCCGACCGGCTGGTGGCCCCCAGATCAGGAATGGGATAATCGCTATGATTGGTAACCTCCAGAATAAAATTCACAGCATCCTGTGTTTCCTGGTTATCATCGGTATATTCGTAAAATTCAACGATGTTCTTAACCACAATATCATCAGACTGTCCGCACGAAGCAATTGCAAAAAACATAAGCATCAAAAAGACTGATATTCTATACATAAGCTTTTCTTTTTTCAACAATATTAAGGGGCCTTCTATTAATTCTTTTCTTTCAAGAAACAAATATAATGAATAATATGCAAGGCATAAATTTTTCTGAATAGCCATAGCTATTTAGAAAAACTTTAACGCAGTCAG
>JAQIDD010000038.1 GCA_027858215.1 Candidatus Delongbacteria bacterium
CCATTTTCCGTCTTTTTCCTTGTTTTTGTTAAATTGTCCTTTGGCTGCAATGTTGCCGTTATCCCAATACATTTTTGTACGGGAGCTCCCATCATCGTTAAAAATTTGCATGGCTTTCAATGCTCCGTTGCGATGATAATGATAAAACGTATCAACAGGCTGATCGTTTATAAAGAACCCCTTGTATCTGATTTGATCATTGTCATAATATTTGATCCATTTTCCCTGTTTATTTCCATTGATGTCAGTATAATTTACTACCGTATCTTCTCCTGTGGTCTGGGCTAAAACCATGACAGGGAAGAACAACACAAAGAGCAACAGGTTAATTTTTTTGATTCCGGTCATGTGTTATTGTCTTATCTGTAATATAAACTTATAAACTTAATTTTTATTTCATCTGCAAATGTAATACCGAAAATTATAAAAAAAAATTATGTGGTTGGGTATAGCAGGAAACATGAATTGTACTGAGGCCAACGAGACAATTTGTTTATAGGAAGCTTGCTTTACATGCATCCTGCCTTTTATGTGACACTTAAGGGGCCTTCTATTAATTCTTTTCTTTCAAGAAACAAATATAATGAATAATATGCAAGGCATAAATTTTTCTGAATAGCCATAGCTATTTAGAAAAACTTTAACGCAGTCAGTTTGTTTATGATATTTTAATAATTTTGGCTGTACTCGTCAGAGACAAGCTTGCTTTAACTCTGATCTCATTTGCACAAAATTTGTTCCCATGGGGTTTTCAGCGTTTCTCATATCCTGCTTTAAATTTTTTTGCATTATCCCGATAGTGCTTCAAAAATTTGCATTGTCTATGAAAATCGCTGAATATCTTGATGCGAAAGAATTATTAGAAGTCCCCTTAAAATAATTGTAACTAATCAGGCTGTAAATTAGTTGTATTATTTTGAGAAAGTATTATTTTTCCGCGTGAGGGCGCAGGCTGGCAGCCTGGGTGCAGCGATACGTCAGGTGCTGTGATGCAGCAGAGTGTAGGAACGGAACTCCTGCTGCAGCTTACAGCACCCGCAGAGCTGTACCCAACTATAAGCCGGAGACCGACCCTTTTTCCTGGCTGGAGACAACTTTACGAAAGTTTGGAACTTTCGTAAAGTTCAAACCCTAGTCCTGGAAAAAGGGGCACGCCCACAAAAAAAATCAACATTTGCATATAAACCATCTGAAGCGTATATTTGTTATCAAATTATTAGTTAGCTTACAGGAATCACAAGGAATAAAATGGACACAACACTATCCGAAGATAAAGCAACGCAAATAAAACAGGCGATTTTAGCGGCTGAGAAAATAAGCATCATAATGCACCACAACCCGGATGGCGATGCACTGGGTTCATCGCTGGGATTTTATTTGTTATTAAAAAAACTGGGCAAAAAGGTGACGGTAATATCACCGAATATCTATTCGGAGCTCCTGGCCTGGATGAAAGACCATGAACGCATCATCATTGGAAACAAAAACAAGGAAACCTGTTTAAAAAAATTGGAGCAAACAGATTTCCTGATTATGATGGATTTCAATGTATTGAGCCGCATCGACTGGTTGGAACCCATTGTTAGAAAAATGGACTGCCCCAGCCTGTTAATCGACCATCATCCCAATCCGTGCAATGATGCCACATATCTCATTTCAGATACAAGTGTAAGCAGTACCGCAGAACTCACTTATGAGTGCATTGAAAAATTCGGATGGGTTGATAAAATTGACAGAGATACGGGGGAATGCCTCTATGCAGGGATAATGACTGACACAGGTTGTTTTAGTTTTAATTCATCAGTACCCCGGACGTTTGAAATTGTCGCATCGTTGCTGAATACCGGTATCAGAAAAGACATGGTGTATGCCAATGTTTACAACAATTATTCATACAACCGCATGAAATTGCTTGGATTGGCTTTAAAAGACAAACTAGTGAACATGAAGGAGTATCATACTGCCTACATTGCGCTTACACAAGATGAACAAAAAAAATATCACTTTCAACCCGGCGATACCGAAGGTTTTGTGAATTATCCACTTTCCATTAAAGGCACCCGGTTTTCAGCCTTGTTTTTAGAAAAAGAAAATCACACAAAATTATCATTCCGGTCTATTGGTGATTTCCCAGCCAATGAATTTGCAGCCAAATATTTCAACGGTGGTGGTCATTTAAACGCTGCCGGTGGAGAAACTAACCTGGGCATACAAGAAAGCATTGATGTTTTCGTTGATAAACTGGCTGAATATGCCGAAAAACTAAAATAGACCATGAAAAATTTGCTAATCATACTGCTTCCTTTGTCGTTGATCATATCATCTTTCTCCTGCCAGCGCAACAATCAACCTGAACAAAAAAACATGTCTGAATTAAAGGAAGAATACAAGGAACCGCTGATGGACTGGAACAAAAGAAAAATCAAAGACCAGGACATGCAAATCAAAGGCTATGCCGAACGCCGCAACTGGAACATGACCCGCACAGGTACCGGATTGTATTATGAAATATACAAATATGGCAAAGGCCCCTCCGCAGATAGCGGGCAATATGCCATCATCAATTATAAACTCCATCTGCTTGATGGTACATTTTGTTATTCATCAGACAGTACCGGCCCCAAAAAGCTTAAACTCGGCCGGGTTGAAATAGAAAGCGGGCTTGAAGAGGCCCTTTTTATGATGCAGCAAGGGGATAAAGCCAGGATAATTGTTCCCCCTCATCTTGGTTATGGCCTGCCGGGCGATGGTGATAAAATTCCTCCCGATGCTATTCTTGTTTACAATGTCGAACTGATAGATTTACAATAATTATGAAACAGTTGTTCGTTTATTTTCTTACCGCAACGTTGTTTTTGACAGCTTGCAACAACAAGCAAAACAAAGGGTTCAATGAAACAGACAATGGACTGGAATATAAATTCCACCAACAGCATCCTGATAACCAAAAACCCAAAAAAGGCGATGTGGTAATACTCAATATGATGTATGAAACCTCTGATGGAAATGTCCTGTTCAATTCTGACGACATGGACAGAACTTACCTTCAGACCATACGCTCTGCTTCCCATAGCGGCGGCTCATTCGAAGAAGCCCTGGCTATGATGCATCTGCAAGATAGTGCCTCATTTTGCATCAATGGGCATGATTTTTTAAAATTTAGCATGAAACAGGAAAACCTGCCTGAATACATTGATACCGAAGACAAAATCATAGTTCATATTAAACTAAAAGACATCCTTCAAAAGGATGAATACGGAAATCAGATCACAAAAAACCTACACACTTCCGAAGCAAAAGAAATGGAGCTCCTCAATCATTACCTGGAAATTACTAACACTACAGTAGAGCCTGATTCCAGTGGATTATTCGTTGTTCATATTGAAGAGGGGTCTGGAAAAAAGCCCAAATCCGGAGACATTGTTACCATTCATTATACAGGAACATACATTAGCGGGGAACCCTTTGATACGTCTCTGGGAAAACAACCACTGCGCTTTCCCGTTGGCGAAGGCAAGGTAATTAAAGGCCTGGAACTGGGAGTGCAACAACTGAAAGAAGGTGGAAAAGCCCGTCTGATTATTCCATCCAAACTGGCATACGGAAAACAAGGGAAAGATAAGATAATGCCATATTCTACGTTGATATTTGAAATAGAACTTATCAATGTGGACTAAGACAACAAGCATAGCAGGCATTGTTTTACTGGGGTGGCTTGTCATCACTACATCCTGCAAACCGGATAAACGCTACGATGCCGATAAAACTTCGGCAACCGATTCCGGTGTCATTGAAACCGGAACCAAAGACACAACGCCGCAACAAAGCAGCCCAAAACCAGCCCCTTTTTATAAAACATTAAAAAACGGCATACGTCAGCATGTGCATGCGTACCATCCAAACAACCCTTATCCCAATACCGGGGATGTGCTGCATCTGAATATGGATTATTACCTCAATGACAGCCTTTTGTTTTCTTCCCTGGAAGTACCCGGCACATTTAAAATGATGCTTACCAAACCCAAATATCCGGGCAGCATCATCTACGGATTGCTGCAAATGCATGAAAAAGACAGCGCTGAATTTATCGTGGAGGCCATCGGTTTTTTTACATACACAAAAGAACTGGTCAACATACCGGATTTTGTGTCCCCTGGAGATTCCATCCGTTTTTTTGTCAGGATTGTGGATATAATACCTCAATCTGAATTTCAGACTAAGCAAGATAAAAACATGGAGGAGGCACGCCGGAAAGAAAACAGCGATATTAAAAAATACATGCTCGATCATGACATAAAGGCAAAAAACATCGGCGACCGCATTTACAGGGAAATACACACTCCCGGCAAGGGGCCCGTAATCGATAAAGATTCACGCGTTACGATTCATTACATCGGCCGGTTCCTGAACGACTCCCCTTTTTCCGATACCAAAAAAGAAGGCAAGCCCTTCACCTTTGGCATGGGAAAATCCATGGTAATTCCCGGGATTGAAAAGGGATTGAATGGTATTAAAGAAAACAGCAACCTCACGCTGATCATTCCGTTTGAACAAGCTTATGGCCCCCACCAGGAAGGCCCAATACCCCCCTACTCCACATTGGTATTCAACATTGAAGTGCTAAAGGTGGAGGACTCTGTTTAAAAATCAAACAGAAAAGTTCGATAGCATGCTATCATACTTTCGTGCCATCGTGCTATCATACCATCATATGTGTATCACTTCATCATAAGCCGCTGCTGCAGCTTCCATAACCGCTTCGGAAATGGTCGGATGGGGGTGTATGGATTTGATAATCTGATGGCCTGTAGCACCCATTTTTTTGGCCAAAACCAGTTCAGCTATCATTTCAGTGACATTCTCTCCCATCATGTGAGCCCCCATGAGCTTTCCTGTTGATGCATCAAAAATAAGCTTCACAAAACCGTCATTGTTTCCGGCTGCGGTAGCTTTCCCGGATGCCGTAAGTGGGAATTTTCCAATTTTCACCTCGTAGCCGGTTTCTTTTGCCATGGCTTCGGTCAAACCAACAGATGAAATTTCCGGCATGGTATATACAGCCGATGGAATGTTATTATAATCAATGAGATCAGGGTTTTTGCCTGCGATCTTTTCAACACATGCAATGCCTTCCGCTGAAGCCACATGAGCCAATGCAGGGCCATGTACAACATCGCCAATGGCATACACACCATCCACGTTTGTCCGGTAAAAATCATCCACTTTGATTTTGCCTTTTTCCAATGCAATGCCGGCATCTTCAAGGCCAATACCCGTCAGATTCGGTTCAAAACCAACAGCCGACAGCACCACATCCGCATCAAGTTCATCTTTTCCTTTTTTGGTTTCAACCGTCACATGACATTTGCCATGTTGGGGTTTAACCGATTCCACTTTGGTTTTGGTCATAACCTTAATGCCGGACTTTTTAAAGGAGCGTTTCAACTGCCTGCTCACATCACTGTCTTCATTGGGAACAAGTTCGGGTAAAAATTCAACCAGAGTCACTTTTGTACCTAAAGCATTATAAATGTAAGCAAACTCAGAACCTATTGCGCCTGAACCAACGATGACCATGGAATCAGGTAATGTTTCCAGCGTCAAGGCTTCTCGGTACCCTATAATGTGCTTTCCATCCTGTTTTATGCCCGGCAATTCTTTGGAATGAGCGCCGGTGGCAATGATAATATGCTCCGCTTCCAGCACATCGCTGGTTTCATCTTCTTTTGTTACTTCTACCTTGCCTTTTCCGGCAATCCGTCCATAAGCTTTGAGCAAGTCAATTTTATTCTTTTTTAAAAGAAACTGAATGCCCTTACTCATTTTATCAGCCACGCCGCGGCTACGTTCAATGATTTTTGTAAAATCCGGACTGATGCCATCACCCGTGTTGATTCCATAGTCTTCCGCATGTTTCAGGTAATTATACACCTGGGCGGATTTTATCAATGCCTTTGTCGGGATGCATCCCCAGTTCAGACACACACCGCCGGTTTCTGCTTTTTCCACTACTGCAGTTTTCATACCAAGTTGAGATGCACGAATGGCTGCCACATATCCTCCGGGACCACTCCCGATAACAATCAGATCATATTTCATAAGTTTCCATTTTTTATGTTGACAAATATCAGAATAATAAATGTAACACAAACATAAAATGAATTGTTCAGCATTTTATTTCTATTACGTATAATTT
>JAQIDD010000088.1 GCA_027858215.1 Candidatus Delongbacteria bacterium
TTGAAATCGTAAATTAAATTGTCCGATTAATTAGGCGCTAAAACAATTTTATGCCAACATTATTAAATTTGTTTATTGGAATTTTATAGTGAATAACATATGCAAAAAAGAACAACACAACTTTGGATGTATTTTATATTGATTGTGTCTTTGGTTTCATTCACATATTTGAATCATTTTCACAACCCGTTTCATTTTGACGACTTTCATACCATTGTCAATAATCCACATATAAAGGAATTGAGTCTTAATAAGGTGAAATCATATTTTACAGATGTATCCACCTTTAGTAATATGCCTACAAACCAGGGGTATCGTCCGATTGTAACGCTTAGCCTTGCCATCGATTATTTTATAGCGGGCGAAATGAACCCGTTTTATTTTCACCTGAGCTTGTTTTTTTGGTTTATCGTCCAACTGGTATTCATGATTTTTTTATTACGCTACCTGCTCAGGAAAGTTTCTGATTTTTGGGGCATTTCGCTGATCGTTTTTTTCACTGTCCTGTGGTATGGATTGCATACGGCCAATGCTGAAACCATAAACTACATCATCATGAGGGGGGATAGTCTTTCCACCATGCTTGTTGTTGTGGGCTTGTACCTGTATGTCAGATTCAAATCAAAACGGAAATACGGGTTATATCTAATCCCGGTAGTGTTGGCCATTCTGACTAAACAAACCGCGGTAATGTTTTTTCCCATACAGTTTGTGTATGTGTTGTTGTTTGAGCATGAAGCAAGTCTGTATGATCTATTCAATAGAAAAGGTGTTTTTAAAAAAGCGTTTGTAAAAACCCTGCCTTCTTTTCTGGTTTGTTTGGTGTTTGGATATGTTGTTTTTGTCATGCAGCGGGATGAAGCCATGCTTGAAATTTCGAATGTTGAATACATGATTACCCAGCCCTGGGTAATGCTGCGGTATTTTGTGTTGTTTTTCTTTCCGGTCAGCTTATCTGCAGATACTGACTGGCAGGTGTTTCAAAGTATTTTTGATGTGCGGGCAATCGTGGGAATCGTTTTTGTTGTCGGTCTCCTTGCATATGCATTCAAAACCTCAAGGCAAAAAGAAACACGGCCCATATCCTTCGGAATATTGTGGTTTTTTCTGGCGTTGATGCCCACCTCCAGTTTTATAGCACTGACACAGGTGACGAACGATCACAGGATGTTTTTCCCGTTTGTCGGTTTGGTATTGGCTGTTTCATTGTGGTTGGCATTGCAATATAAAAGGCATGAGAAAAAAATGAAAGGTCGAAACGTGTTGAAATCCATTTTGCTTTTGCTGCCTGTGTCGATTTTGGTATTGAATGCCTATGGCACATTTCAACGAAACCAGGTGTGGTCTTCAGACGAATCTTTATGGCATGATGTGACCGTTAAAAGCCCGCGTAATCCACGGGGGTTGATGAATTACGGATTGGTACAGATGCAAAAAGGGAATTTCGAAAAGGCGCTCGAATATTATAACAAAGCTCTCCGGTTAGATCCTGATTATGTTTACCTTCATGTAAACCTTGGTATCCTGAAAGATGCCATGGGAAAACCCAACGAAGCGGAACAACATTTTTTGAAAGCCGTCAATTATTTGGCTCATCCAGCTCCGCCTTATTATTATGCCAAGTTTCTGAAATCCCATGGCAGGATTGACGAAGCCATCAACTATTGCAAACGCAGCATAACCATTAGTTATTCGTATATGCAGGCAAGGCACCTGCTGATGGATTTGTATTTTTATAAGCAGGATAAAAAACATCTGAATAAGCTGATTAAGGAAACCCTGGAAATTATGCCAGGTGACGCTTATGCGAAAGCAGTGCAGAAAAAAGTCAAAACCATGGGGCAAAGCAAATTACAGCAATTGAAATACACAGCCCAGCATCATCCCACCCCTGAAAATTATATAAACCTGAGCCTTGAATGTTATCATCAGGGAATGTATGAGGCGTGCATTGAAGCTTGCTATAATGCCCTGGAGCTAAATCCGGATTATGAGCATGCCTACAACAATATTTGCAGTGCTTATAACCAGATCGGAGAATACGAAAAAGCCATTGAAGCCTGTGAAAAAGCATTGGCAATCAATCCTGAGTATCAAAGGGCAAAAAACAACCTGAACCATGCGAATGAAATGCAGGCTGATGAAAATTAAGGTTCTGAATAAAAAATGTCAAGCTTGTATTCTCCTCATCACTGTATCATTTTTTATTTGATATTTTGCCTTTGAAATTTATTCACAAAAAAATATCAATAACTGTTGGGTAGAATATTTACAACATATCACAATATGTGCAATAACAATGTTTTTTAATTGCGATAAAACTTGTAACCATGACATTATTTTTAAATGGTTTGTGGTATCATGAAAATGTACCAGAATGTAGTCCGGTTGTGCGATCCGCTACCAAAGGTCTATAATTGATCAAAAAAATATTCAAAAAAATTGTCAAATAAATGTAAACAATTATATTAATGGATTGTATAGCTTTTACAATGAATTGTGAGATTAAATGTTTAACAAATAAAACAAAACACTATGTCAAATTATCATGAACCTGCTGAAGAACTCAGCAAACAAGCAAGGGACTTTTCAAGAGCCCTGAACAGTTTAAAAGAAGAAATTGAAGCTATTGACTGGTATCATCAACGTGTTGATGTCAGTGAAGATGAAGAGTTAAAAGAGATCATGGCTCACAACCGTGATGAAGAAATTGAACATGCCTGTATGGCCATTGAATGGTTGCGCAGAAACATGCCCGGCTGGGATGCTGAATTGCGTGAATGGTTGTTTAAGGAAGGTGATATTGCTCATCACGACCACGATGACGACGATGATGATGCATCAGGAAATGATTTAGGAATTGGTAAATTAAAATAAATATGGATATTCTCAGAAAATCATTTGCCCCGATTTCTGCCCGGGCGTGGGAGGAAATCACTGAAGAAGCCAAAGACATTTTAACGGCTTCGTTGACCGCAAGAAAAGTGATTGGTGTAGAAGGCCCGAAAGGCATTGACACAGCATCCGTAAATATCGGTGAGCTTGATGTGCCTGCCAATTAGAAAAAATCAGATGTGCAATATGGTGTGCATAAGGTATTGCCGTTGGTGGAAATACGCATGCCATTTTCTCTCAACATCTGGGAACTGGACAACATCAGCCGAGGGTCTGAAACTTTTGACCTCGATAACCTGGACGATGCTGCCAAAAAACTCGCCGCATTTGAAGAAAATGCAATTTACAATGGATTTAATAAAGCCGGCATTGAAGGTTTGTACAAAGCCAGCGAACATCCTGTTTTGAAGCTTGATAACAACATTGATAAACTGATGGATACGGTAGTGAAAGGAATGCTGATGTTTAAAGATGAAGGCATTGAAGATGATGTAAACCTTGTTGTCAGCAATGAACTTTACACAATAATCAACAGCCAGAGCAAAGGATATCCGCTCAGAAGGCATTTGCTTGACACCATTGGCGGACAAATCATTCCTTCAGATGCAGTAAAAGGCGGATTGTTGCTTGCTGATGATGAAGAGGCTTTCAGAATGACACTTGGCAGTGACATTTCCATCGGATATGAAGATCACGATAAAAAAGAAGTGCATTTGTATCTGACCGAATCGTTTACTTTCCGTGTCATTGATCCGGCTGCTGTTATTGTGATAGAATAACAGAATTTGGATGGTAATATGTTAAGGTGGCTTGAGAAATATCCTGGTGATGTTTCTCTGCCACTTTTTTTGTTTTATAGCGCTTTTAGAAATATTCCCCAACTGAACACCACACAGTTTTTAATTCAATCCGATGAATATGCTAAATTAACAGAAAAGCACATTTATTTTTTTATTTTTGTTGATTCGAAGCAAATGATAAAAACACTATGAGTTTTTTATATCCTGGTTTTTTGTGGGCATTAACAGCGGTTTCAATACCGGTGATCATTCACCTGTTCAGTTTCAGGCGCCACAAAACGGTGTATTTTTCACAGACCCGTTTTCTGGAATCGGTGCAGAAAGAATCACGTTCACGAACCACACTCAAACAGTTGCTTATTTTGTTGAGTCGTATTTTGGCCATTGCGATGCTTGTGTTTGCGTTTGCACAACCTGTGGTTTTTCAAGATGAAAATACACTTGATTCATCCCAAAGCCCATATGTAGTAGTATGTGTTGATAATTCATACAGCATGCAAAATGAGGGTGAAAACGGAAATTTGTTAAACATTGCCAAACAAAAGGCCACTGAAATAGCTGAAGCCTTTGGGCAGGATGTGCAGTATTTTTTGATGACCAACGATATGCCCCCACGCTTTTATCGACCAATGTCCACAGATGATTTTATGAATGAGGTCAGTAAAATTGAAGTCACTCCGGTAAGTTTAACACTCACTAACACTATGGAAAGGCTTCGTCGAACCACTTCGTCATATCTTACTGAAGATGCAGCAATGCCAGTGTATATTATTTCAGATTTTCAAAAATCAACTACTGATTTTAAGTCATTTGACGGAATTGATCGCTATGATTTACAAGCCGTTTTGGTTGCCGGTGTCCGCCAGCAAAATTTAAGCATTGATTCAGTGTGGTTCGCTGCTCCATTCCGGCAAGCAGGAAAACCTGAGCAGCTGACAGTGTTGGTTAAAAATCATGGAAACCAGGCTTACAATGATATCCCCGTTAACTTAAAACTAAATGATTCCCTCCGTGGTGTTTCATCGATGGATATTGAAAGCAATGCCAATGCCGAGATCCTGTTGAATTATACAAATCCGTTAAATGGGGTACAACGCGCCTTAGTAGAAATCGACGATTATCCCGTGAGCTTTGACAACCGGTTTTATTTTACATACAATCTGGAAATGCAAAAATCCATTTTGCTGATAAACGGGCGGGATGCAGCTCCTTTTCCTGTGAGTGTGTATGAGGATGACACGCATTTTGATTTAACTGAAATTGAAGAAGATCAATTGGACATGTCAGTGCTAAACAAATATGATGTGCTTATATTCAATGGCTTAAATTACATAAGTGAAGGTTTGGCTGCTCAACTTACTGATCTGGCAGAAAACGAAATATCCATGGCATTTATTCCCGGTACGGATATGCATACAGAAAGCTGGAATAATTACATGAAAGCCTTGAAAGGCCCTCAGTTCGCTGCCTGGGATAGTACAAAGAGAAATTTATCTGATATTGCATGGGAACATCCGTTTTTCAAAGGGGCATTCAGCGAACGCCAGGAAAACGTTGACCTGCCTTTTGTGCATGGTAGTTTCCCAATGCAAAACAGCCAGATGAGCAGGGGCGAAAATCTGATTATTTTTGAGAATGCTTCTCCTTTTATGGAAATGTTACCTGTTGAAAATGCGTTGATGTATGTCTTTAGCAGCCCGTTAAATACAGACTATGGAAATTTCATAAAACATGCTTTGTTTATCCCGGTGGCCTATAACATGGCAATGAATACGCCGACTTCACGCAAAATGTATCATTTCAATGGCGAGGAAACCGGAATCGTAATCCCCTCAATAAATGCAGGTAGTGAAACTGGTGTTGAAATACGCAGGCATTCCGGTGATGATGCTATCATTCCCAGATGGCTTAGTACACCTGGTGGTGTAAAGGTTTTTATTCCTCCTTCTTTAATTTATCCGGGCCACTATGATGTGTTTGTTAATGATGAGTTTGCTGATGTCTTTGCACTCAACATACATCCGGCAGAATCCAGTATGGAATTCTATGATACGGAGAGCCTTAAAGCGGCTGCTGAAACAAACAATTTTGAACTTTCACATCTTTATGAAGCCGAAACCCTGGATATGTCACAAAAAATCAAAGAAAAAGAACAGGGGACAGCCCTGTGGCCATGGTTTTTGCTGGGAGTGCTCCTGTTTGTCACTGTTGAGATACTGTTGATAAAACTCCTGTGATATTTTCATGTGCAACAGGAATAATAGGATTAATCAATTTAACATATAATTTATTCAGATACGAGCAAGTTGTAAGGTTAAATTATATTACAATGCAAATAGTAGATAGATAGGTAGATAGGTAGGTAGGTAGATAAAAAATTGAAAAAAAAAGTGCTTTTTTATTTGTTTTGTATTAAATATCTTTTGTATCTTATGCACCGATTTAAAAAAATCGGTTAATGAATTCTACGATTTTTTTAAATCAAAAATAAAAAAAATGAATTTTTAGAACCAACCTTAACCATTATGAAAACTGTTCTCAAAATTTTATTGCCGGTTGCTTTCCTTTTCGTGCTTAATATCCAAAACGGATATACACAATGTGGCAGTGTAATTAGTATTCCTGACTGTGGTTCTTCCTATTCCCAAACATATACAGGAGGTGGTTCAGGGGTGTGGAGTACAATCTATTGTGGGTACAATACTCCCGGGGAAGAACAAATATACAGTTTTACAGCACCAACAACCGGAGAATACAGCATTGAAGTAACCGCAGCCAGCGGATATGTTGACTACGGATGGCAGGCAGGTACATGTGCAGAAACAGGCTGGACATGTATAGGTGATATTACTTCTGCCGGGAACTATGGTTCAATGTCCTGGAATGCCAGTACGACGTATTATATTTTGCTTGATGATGAAAACTCTATAACAGGGACCCACAGTTTTTACATTACCTGCCCGCCCGAACCTCCGGATAATGACCTGTGCTCCAATGCCACTGCTTTACCATGTGGAACAACAGATATGCCAGGTTCTACCAATCTCACAACGGACATAGTTCACGGCACAGGCTGCTCAATGTCCAATTACGGGGTGTGGTACACCTTTACCGGAGACGGGGATTACACCACCATTGAATCCACATCTTCAGGTTTTGACCACGAAATGGCCATTACCAGCGGTTCATG